>JBEVDP010000580.1:0-6684 GCA_040513235.1 Acidimicrobiia bacterium
GTCTGGAACAGCTGTACCGCCTCGTCGGAGGTGCCGAAGTACTGCACCGCGGTGTCGCAGCCGGTCTCCTCTTCGAATGCCGTCACCCAGTCGAGGCCTTCGTTGAAGGAACCGTCTTCGGCGTAATACGGCCAGGCGAGCACCGAGAGCGCACCCTCACCCTCGCCGATCTCGGAGAGCGTCTCGCCTTCAGGCGCGTCCTCGCCGCCACCACTCGCGTCGTCGTCATCGTCGTCGCCGCCGCATGCGGCCAGCGCGAGCACGAGCACGGATGCGATCACCGCCATCCGGTGCCATGTCCTCATGTGTCTTCCCCTTTGCTCGTTGCGACCGCGAACACGTGGTCGCGTTGCCAGGCCAGCTGTATTGCATCCGCTTCACGCGCGAGCTGTTCACTCGCGACGTTCTGCGTGTCCACGATCAACTCGCCACCCGCGTCCAGCGTGACGCGATAGCGCGTGTGCGCACCGAGGTATTGCACGTCGCGCACGATTCCGCGTGTCGACTGCTCGTCGGCCGCGATCGAGGCCGACGCGGGGAGGATGCGGATTTTCTCGGGCCGGACCGTGAACGTGCCCGCCACGCCCAACACGGCCCGCGCCGCATCACCCGTCAGCAGGTTCGACGTGCCGACGAAGTCGGCGACGAACTCCGTCGCGGGATGCTCGTACACCTCGGTCGGCGTCCCGATCTGCTCGATCCGGCCGCGTTCGAACACCGCGATCCGATCGCTCATCGACAACGCTTCCTGCTGGTCGTGGGTGACGAAGACGAACGTGATCCCGACCTGTTGCTGGATCGCCTTCAACTCGACCTGCATCTCCTCGCGGAGCTTGAGATCCAGTGCGCCGAGGGGCTCGTCGAGCAGGAGGACTGCCGGCCGGTTCACGAGCGCCCGGGCCAGCGCGACCCGCTGGCGCTGTCCGCCGGAGAGCTGCGTCGGTCGCCGCGTTCCGAACCCCTCGAGGCGCACCGTTGCCATCGCCTCGTCGACCCGACGCCGGCGTTCTCCCTTCGGCACCCGCTTCACCTTGAGTCCGTACTCGACGTTCTGCGCGACCGACATGTGCGGGAACAGCGCGTAGTCCTGGAACACGGTGTTGACGTCGCGGTCGAACGGCGGCAGGCGCGTCACTTCTCGGCCCTGGAGCATGACGACGCCGGCGTCCGGTACTTCGAAACCCGCGATCATGCGCAGCATCGTCGTCTTGCCCGAACCCGATGGTCCGAGCATCGAGAAGAACTCGCCCGGCGCGATGTCGAGATCGACACCGTCGACGGCGACGACATCGCCGAAGCGCTTCACGACACCGCGCATCGAAACCGCAGTGGTCGGCGCGTCATGGGTTCCGCCGGATACCCCCGTCGAGGCGACCGGCCGCACATCGGTCACGGGCTTCCTCCCCGTCGGACGCTACACGGGGTGTCCCGCGCGACGGCGGAACGTTTGCTGCGAAATTCGTAGCGCGCGCGGCTACGAGAAGCGCACGCTCCGAACTGCGCTGAGACCGTCGACGGCGACCTCCCACGTCGTGCCCGCGTCGTTCGAGACGTATACGGCTCCGGTTTCCGTACCGATCGCGGCCCGGCCGGCCCGGGCTGCCACGCAGCCGCTGTCGACGTTGCCGGGGAACCACTCCGGGAGTCCCTTCTCGCAGCGCTCGAAGCGTGCGCCGACGCGCGCGCGGTAGACCGCGCCCTGACGTGCGAAGGGGCCGTTCGCCGCGCTCACGTACGCGGCGTCACCGTCCAGCGCAGCCGCGCGTGCGTAGCTCGCGTGCAAGCCGTCGGTCGTCCACTTCCACGTGGTGCCGTCGTCGCTCCACCCGAAGCCGACTGCGGCCGCGACCGCGACCCTGCCGTCGGCGTTCACCACTTCGTGGATGTCGGCTTCGGGTTCCACAACGCCATGCCACGTCGTGCCGCGGTCACTCGACATCCAGAGCCCGCCGACGTGCACGTTGACGAAGATCCGCCCGCGGCTGTCGACGGCGAGCGTGCGCGTGTCCGGGGTCGGGTTTGCGGGGTTCTCCCAGTCGTCCCTGCCCGGAACCTCCTCGAACGAGGTCACCGGTAGCGCCTCGCCCGCCGACACGATCGCGAGGCGTGCGCCCGTCCGCCCGACGAGCACGGTCCCGTCGGGGAGGGGCGCGACGCTCTGCCCGTCTCGTGCGTCGAGCGAACCGAGGTCCGTGAGGTCGCCGATACGGACGACGCGATGCTTGTTGATGAGCGCGACATCACCGTTGATCGCAGTGACCGACACGCCTTCGATCAGGGCGCGATCGGCGTCGAGATCGAGGAGCGCCGTCTCGGTGCCGACGAGGAGCATGTCCTGAGGGTATGCCGTTCAGGACAGTCCTTGGAAGAACCGAACGATGGCACCGAACAACGCGAGGATCAGCACGATGCCGCCGGTGCCGACGACGATCCCGACAACGAGTACGACGAGGTCTTCGAGGATGATGCCGAGCGCGACGATGACGACGCCGAGCGACGGCAACGTGTCGAGACCCGAGAACGGTGGCGCGACCATCGCTCCGAGCGTGAAGAGGAAGATCACCGCGCCGAGGACGCGTGTGAACCACCCCTGGCCGAACACGCGCGACAGTCGGCGGTTCGAATACCGCTCGAACCAGCGCACGCGCCGGATGAGGAACGGGATGGCCTTCTCCGTGATCCGTTCGCTCAACGTCTTGTGACGGAGTCGCACTGGTATCCAGAGCGTTTCGCGGCCGAGCATCATCTCGGTCGCGACGACGAGCGCGAGCCCTTCGAATACCCAGGTCAAGACGCCGGTCGGTATCGGCAGCGCCGACAGAGAGAGCAGGAGCAGCGCGGCTACGGCAAACGACTTCTCTTCGAACGCGTCGGCGAGAGCGCCCAACGACTTCGGTTGATCGCTCCGGAGCCAGGTTTCGAGATCCTCGCTGAACGGCCTCTGCGTCACATCGGGTGCTGTACCCAGCCCGTGCGAGGATGGCGGCATGTCCGTCGAGTTCTCGGTGTCGACCTGGCGGCAGCCAGTGCCGTCACCCGCTGGTCCGCGACGAGCGGCGGTGATCGACGCATTGGTTGCCACGATCGATGCGACAGGCGCCGGACAGCTACGCATCGCGATCGACGGGCTCACTGCGGCGGGCAAGACGACATTCGGGCATGAACTCGCGCGCGGTCTGCACCGGCCTGTGCTCCGGGCGTCGCTCGACGATTTCAAACGGCTCTGGAGCGAGCGGCACCGCTACGACCGCGAGTCGGGCGAGGGCTATTACCGCAACGCGTTCGACTACGACGCGGCCCGCCGGCTCCTCCTCGAGCCCACTAACGCGGTCGCGCTCTGCGGCATCGACCCGCTCACGCAGATCGATCATTCGGCGCACACGACGGTATTCGCGCCTGACGGTGTCCTGATCGTCGACGGCGTCTTCGCGTGCCGGCCCGAGATCAACGACGCGTGGGACCTTCGGATCTGGGTCGAGATCGCCGCCGAGCTTTCCGTGCGGCGCGGCTCGGAACGCGACGGCGACGAAGCACTCCACCGCGACCGCTACCTCGCGGCTGAGCGCATCTACATCGCCGAGGTCGATCCGTGCTCGTTCGTCGAGGTCATCGTGAACAACTCAGACTTCGAACGGCCGGTGATCAGTCGGGGAGGGGGGATTTGAACCCCCGACCGCCAGCTCCCAAAGCTGGTGCGCTACCACTGCGCCACTCCCCGGAATGACGCGTGTCAGCGTAGTCCGGCGCATCGCGAGCTCGGCCGTTGACGTGCGACATAACGTACGGCGCGATGCCGAGCATCGGGTTCGACTGTCTCATGTGCGGCGCGCCGATCACTGGTGTCGATGACGACGCACGGGGCGACGCGTTCGTCGCCCACGTACGCGCCGCGCATCCCGAGCTTCCGTACCCCGACGTCTTGATCCGCAACGTCGCCGCCGCGATCGTGCGCCAGACCGGGCCGGTCGACCGACTCGACACCCTGGGCGCGGTCGAGATTCATCCGGTGACCGAGGAACGGATCGACGACTGGCTTGCGTTCTTCGACCACGACGCGTTCAGTGACTCGCCGATCTTCGGGGCGAGCTGTTATTGCACCGAACCGCACGTGCTCGATCCGAAGAACTTCGACCCGAGGCACGAGCCGAGCACGTGGCAGGAGAACCGCGCGCTGGTCGCCGGGTTGCTGCGCGATGGCGGTTCCTTCGGCTACCTCGCGTATGTCGACGGCCGCGCCGCCGGCTGGGTGAACGCCTCGATGCGCAAGGATTACGCGCTGTTCCGCCGCGGGCTCGGCGCGGAACCAACCGACGAGCAGGTGGTCGGTATCTCCTGTTTCGTGATCGCCCCGCCGTACCGGCGCCACGGACTTGCGGGCCGACTGCTCGACCGTGCCGTCGCCGACGCCGCGGACCGCGGTGCCACCTCGGTCGAGTCGTACCCGTTCAACGACGAGCGCACCGAAGACTCCCGCAACTTCCGCGGCCCCCGATCGTTCTACGAAGCCCATGGCTTCACGGTTGTCAAGGCGCGCGAACGCGACACCGTCATGCGCCGCACCGTCTAACCCCGGCGCAGCCGAGCTACTGCTTCGTGCCGGGTGCGCGCGGCCGCGTGAGCGTGCCGGGCCCTTCGGCGTCAGGCGTCGCCGATGGTGCGATGAGCCTCGCGCATGGTCGTGAGCGCGTAGACCGCGAGCACGTCGTCCTGCAGGAAGCGCGTATTCACGAAGAACATGCGGCCGCGCTGTTTCTCCATGCGACTCTCGACGACGAACCGCGGCCCGGTGATCGGCTCGAAGTAGTCGACCCGCATGTTCGTCGTCGCCAACCAACGCCACGATCCCCGCTCAGAGGGCCGCTCGGGCCCTGCTTCCCGCGCGCCTTGGGCTTCGGGCTGCTCAGGCAGAGACAGTGCCGCGCCGGCGCGCACGGTGAAGATGGCGATCAGGTCGACGTAGGTCGGCGTGAAGCCACCGAACAACTGGCCCAATGGGTTCTTCACGTGGTCGGGGACGTGCGCTTCGATCTGCAAGAAGCCGGGGCCGGAATCGAGCAAGTCCCACTCCCAGGCTTCGAGGAAGTCGCCCGCCGGATGCCCCTTGCCGATCAACTTGCCCGGCGCGGGTGCAGCCCACAGTCGCGGCGGCTTGTCAGCCACCGGTGCTCGCGAGATGGCGGCCGAAGAAGTCCCAGATGCGCTTCCAGCCCTCGCGGGTCGCGTCGACGTTGTAGTAACCGTCGCGATCGACGGAGAAGAACGCGTGGCCGGCCTCGGGATAGGTGTGGAACTCGTACTCCTTGCCGTGCGCCTTCAATGCCGCTTCGATCTTTGCGACCTGGTCGGGATCCGGATTCGAATCTTTGGCGCCGAACAGTCCGAGCAACGGCGTGTTCATCTTCGGCGTCAGGTCGATCGGTGCAACGGGTCGGAGCGGCGTGAGTTCTTCGGGCGCGGCGACGACGCGCCCGCCGTAGCAGTCGACGGCTGCGTCGAAGTCGAGCAAGCACGCAGCGACGTAGGCCTGACGTCCGCCCGAGCAGTAGCCGATCACGCCGACCTTCCCGTTGGAGCTCGGGAGCGCGCGGAGATGGTCGGCTGCGCCCTTGAGGTCGCCCATGCATTGTTCGTCGGAGACGCCGCCCGCCTCGATCGCGAGCTTCGCCGCGTCGTTCGGCTTCGCGCCGGGCGCGATGCGGTGGTACAGGTTGGGGAGCAGTGCGCTGTAGCCGCCCACCGCGAACGTGCGGACGATCTCTTTCGTCGGGCGGTCGTAGCCGGGCATGTGGTGGATCACGACGACCCCGCCATACCGGCCTTCATCGGTGGGAAAGCCCAGGTACGCCTCGATCTCGTCGCCGCCGTGCCCCGCGATCGTGACCGTCTCCGCCATCATGCCGTCGCCCATTCGCCTCAGGTCCTTTCGAAAAACGCGTCCATCGTGTCGCCGATGTAGGCGATGCCGTCGTCGTCGATCGCATGGTTGCACGGCAGGATGAGTCCTGTCTCCATGACCCGGTCGGCATTCGGGAGGCCGCCCGCGGCGATTCGATGCGCGACGCCCTTGAACGCGGGTTGACGGGTGACGTTGCCGGTCCACACCATGCGGGTGTCGACGCCCGCGGCTTCCATGTGCGCTTGGAAGTCGGCGCGGCGGATGCCACTCTGGGGCCTGATCATGATCGGGAACATGTGCCAGCCCGTCTCGACCTCGGGTGTCGTCTGCGGGAGGACGAACACGTCGGGCCGGGTCGCGAAGCGCTCGGCGAGCTGCGCGAAGTTGCGCCGCCGGCGCGCGAGGTTGGCGGGCAGCTTGCGCATCTGGACGACGCCGAACGCGGCGGAGATCTCCGAAGGCTCGAAGTTCCAGCCGACCTCGTCGAAGATGAACAGGTCGTCGTACTCGAGGCCGTCGAGATCGGAGAAGTAGCGGCGTGCGCCTTTCTGCGACCCGAAGAACTTCACCTCGCTGCGCCGGCCCCACCGGCGGAGCAGGAGGGCGCGATCGACGAGGCCCGCGTCGTCGGCCATCAGCATCCCGCCGGTTCCTGCCGCAGTAATGATGTGTGAAAGGGCGAAGCTCGTGACGCTGATATCCGCGCGGGTTCCCGTCGGGGTGTCGCGCAACGTCGCGCCCAAGCAGTCGCACGAGTCCTCGACGACTTGCAGCTCGTGCGAGTCGGC
>JBEVDP010000581.1:0-3488 GCA_040513235.1 Acidimicrobiia bacterium
TCCCGCCGAACAGCGAGCGGGGCCCGAGCGGCCCGGCCCGCAGGGCCGAGAGCGGGAAACGATGAGTCCGAGTTCCGGGCGCCGAAAGCAAGCGGTCCCCAAGGTGCGCGAGCGGCGCGAGCTGTTGATCGCCGTCGGTGGCGCGGCCGCGGTGGTGCTCGGTACCGCGCTGCTCGTCTGGCTGATGCGGCCCGGGGCGGCCGGCACCGAGGGCACGGGCGGGATCATGAACCGTCAGCCCCGCGCCGCCTGGCTCGTCGGGCTGACGTTGGGCGCGGCGATCGCGTTCCTCTGGTGGGCGCTGAGTCGCCGGCGCGAATGGCGGGGCAAGTTCATCATCTTGTTCCTGGGCGGCTGGGTCGTGCTCGGTTTGGCGGCCGTGTTCGCGGGCATTCTCTGGCCGGGAGGACTCTTGCGCCACATCACGCCCCCGCCCGACCTGTCCGACATCGAGAACCTCACGCCCACGACCCTCGCGCCCGAAACGGAGACGACGATCCCCGGCCAGACCACCGCGCCGACGATCCCATTGCCGACGCTGGCCCCCGACTCGTCAGTCGCGCCTGCGCCCGAGACGACCGGGAGTCCGTGACGCGCCCGCCCGTGCGGGCGGCGTTCATCGCCGCGCGGCCGTTCCCGCTGGACCCGTTCCAAGTCCGGGCGCTGGACGCGCTCGACGCGGGCCGGTCGGTGCTCGTCGCCGCGCCGACGGGTTCGGGCAAGACGCTTGTCGCCGAATACGCGATCGCGACCGCGCTGGCGAGCGGCACGAAGACCTTCTACACGACGCCGCTCAAGGCGTTGTCGAACCAGAAGTACGGCGACCTCGTACGCGAACACGGCGCCGGCCAGGTCGGCCTGCTCACGGGCGACAACGCGATCAATGGCGACGCGCCGATCGTGGTGATGACCACCGAAGTGCTGCGCAACATGATCTACGCGAACGCACCCGCGCTGCGGGGCCTGCGCTACGTAGTGCTCGACGAGGTTCACTATCTCCAAGACCGCTACCGCGGCGCGGTGTGGGAGGAGGTGATCATCCACCTGCCCGCCGAGATCGACATCGTCGCGTTGTCTGCCACGGTGTCGAACGCCGAAGAGGTCGCGGCCTGGATGCAGACGGTGCGAGGCGAGACCGCCGTCGTGATCGAGGAGCGCCGGCCCGTCGAACTCGAGCACCTGTACCTCGTCGGCGACCGCTCGTCGGATCGTTTGCACCTGCTGCCGACGTTCGCCGCCCAAGGCGACGAGACGACGCCGAATCCGGTCGCGGCCCGACTCGACACGCGGACGGTCGCCCGGGCCCGGGGTCGCCGGCCGAAGCTCTACACGCCGTGGCGGGCCGAGGTGGTGGAGCGACTCGCCGACGAGCAGATGCTCCCCGCGATCGTCTTCGTGTTCAGCCGCGCCGGGTGCGATCAAGCGGTCGACCAGAGCGTCGCCGCCGGGCTGCGGCTCACGAACGCGTCCGAGCGTTCGCAGATCCGCCGCATCGCCGACGCGCACACCGAGGCGCTCGGCGACGGCGACCTCGACGTGCTCGGCTACGACACGTGGCTGAGTGGGCTCGAGGCCGGATTCGCCGCGCACCACGCCGGGATGGTGCCGCCGATGAAGGAAGCGGTCGAAGAAGCGTTCGCGGCCGGCTTGCTGAAGGTCGTGTTCGCCACCGAGACGTTGTCGCTCGGCATCAACATGCCCGCGCGCACGGTGGTGATCGAGAAGCTGTCGAAGTTCACGGGCGAGCATCACGAGTTCCTCACCCCGGGGGAGTACACACAACTCGCGGGCCGGGCGGGCCGGCGCGGCATCGACGACCGCGGTTACGTGGTCGTGCTGTGGAATCCGTTCGTCGCGTTCGAACAGGTGGCCGGGCTCGCCTCGCGCCGCACGTACGCGCTCACATCGTCGTTTCGCCCGACGTACAACATGGCCGCCAATCTCGTGCGGCGATACCCGCCCGAGCAGGCGCGGCACCTGCTGAACCTGTCCTTCGCGCAGTACCACGCGGATCGCGATGTGGTAGCGCTCGAACGCCAGCTCGAGAAGGCGAAGGAACAGCTCGGGCGCGCGCGCAGCGCAGCGGCCCACCCGCACGGCGACGTCGGCGAGTACCGGCGGCTCGTCGCCGACCTCGAAGCGGCAAAGCGGACGTCCGACGCGGGCCCGAGCCCGCGCCTCGACGCGTTGCGTCCGGGTGACGTGGTGCTCGCGCCGAGGCGCGGCGGCAAGGTCGTGATCCTCAAGCAGGACCGCGGGCGGGGCGGCAACCGCGTGCTCGCGCTCACCACCGGCCGCGACCTGGTGCGGCTCGGTCCCCACGATTTCCGCGGCCCGGTCCGCAAGGTCGCGACGCTCGACCTGCCCCGGCCGTTCGCGCCCCGCAGCCACGCGTTCCAACGCGAGGCCGCCGACGCGCTGCGGCGGCTCGATGTCGACACCAACATCGAGCCCGGAGCGTCCGCGGCGGAGAGTCGCGTCGCCGAGCTCGACGACCGCGTCAGGGAGCACCCGTTGCACAAGGCGCCGAATCTGGCGGCGACACTGCGTGCGGCAACCCAGGCGGATCGCATCGAACGCGAGGTGGCGCGCCTCGAACGGCGCTCGGCATCGCGCAACGAGAGCCTCGCCCGGCAATTCGACCGAGTGCTCGGCGTCCTGGAGGCATGGGGCTATCTCGAGGGCTGGGGTCTCAGCCCGGCGGGGGAGTTGCTGGCCCGGCTCAACACCGAAGGTGACCTCGTGCTCGCCGAAGCGTTACGCGAGGGTCTGCTCGACGGCCTCGATCCGGCCGACCTCGCGGCGGTCATCTCGTGCTTCACCTTTCAGCGCCGGGGTCCCGACTCGAACGAGCCGCTGCCACCGCGCCGCTGGCCGAGCACCCTCGTCGCCCGGCGCACACGCCGCGTGGAGCAGGTGTGGCGTGACCTCAATCTCGCCGAACGTGACGAACGGCTGCCCGAGACCCGCCGGCCCGACCCGGGGTTCACCGCCGCGATCCACGCGTGGACGCACGGTGACGACCTCGCCGACGTCCTCGAGGACGAGGAGATGACCGGCGGCGACTTCGTCCGCAACGTGAAGCAGACGATCGACCTGTTGCGCCAAGTTGCCGACGTCGCCCCCGACCCCGACACGGCCGCGACCGCGCGCGCCGCCGCCGACGCATCCCTGCGCGGCGTCATCGCGGCGTCGAGCGTCGTGACGGCCACGGGCGCCACCGGCACATGAACGAACGTCGCCTGACCGGTCCGACCCGAGGAGACGCAGGGCGCAGCGACCGAAGGGGAGCGGAGCCCGGAGTCGACCCATCAACGACTGACGCAGGGCGCAGCGACCGGACGGGAGCGGAGCCCGGAGTCGACCCATCGACAAGCGCCAAGAGCGGACCAACGAGCGAGCGTCGGGTAGCGGGTATCCCGCGGAGCAGCGAGCGGGGCCCGAGCGGCCCGGCACGCAGGGCCAAGAGCGGACCAATCTGAGTGTTC
>JBEVDP010000582.1:0-9843 GCA_040513235.1 Acidimicrobiia bacterium
GCATGCCCGGCCGCAGCGCGAGCTTCCGGCATACGAGGTCGTACTTTTCTGTCTGCGCGGCTTCGAGCGTTGTGTCGCGCGACTTCCACACTGCGCACGAGTACGTCATCGAAGGGCCGAGCACCATGCGGTAAAAGTCGTTCGAGACGTCGTAGTGGAACGCAATTGCTGCCGCGTCGCGTTCGCGCGTGTGGCGGTGTCCGGCCAGGCGGGCTTCCTCAGGCGGGATCGGTGGCCGGTGAAAGCCGCTCGTACCGAGCAGCCGCGCGAACGCGAGCCACTGCCTGCCGCCGAGGTGCACGTCGGGCATTTGGTCGCGTAGCTCGAGCGCGTCGAAGATGTCGCCGTCGATCTCGAGCGCGCCGGCGACGTACGCCCGCACGAACCCGAGCTCGCCGGGCGCGGTGAGGATGTAGCGGATCGCATCCTCGGATCGCACCACGAGACGCGTCGACGCGTCCGGCGGACCGACTGTCGTTCCGTCATAGCAATCGATACGGACCGGGAGGTCCGTTCCCAGCAGGTCGGCGATGATGCCCGCCAGTCCGGCCCCGGGGCCGGCTTGAGTCCGTTCGGGGGCGATGACCATTTCGCACACCTCCGTCGCTCTCTCGGCGTGAACGGATTACTCCGATTCGCCCCCAGACACAAACACCCGAAGCCAGACTCCCAAAACGAGGGTCGGGCCGCCTAGCCCGCTTCGAGTGCTTCGCGCACTTGCGCCACCGTCGCCAGGTTCGATCCCACCAGAATTCGCTTGCCCGTCACCGGTCGCCACCGTGCCGACGCGGTTCCGGCGGCCAAACGACCGATGCGATACGGGGACCGGAGAGAAGCCGCGAAGTTCGGCGATCCGGACGCCTCGCTGGCGCGGTACGAACCGGCCGGCCGACGCGTTCTACGAACTCGACTCCTTCGAGTCGCGCGGCATCCCATTCGTCGTCGGCGTGAACCACGTTCGACCGGCACGCAGTGCTGGTCGCGCGGCGCCGGTACTTGCACGCGCGGGCGACCGCGCACGCCGCGGCCGCCACGGCCTGATCTCCTAACCTCCGGCCCGTGGCGATCACGATCCCGAAGGAACGGTACGTCTCCGCAGAGTTCGCGCATCGCGAGCACGAGCGGTTGTGGCCCCGGGTGTGGCAGATCGCCTGCACGGTCGACCACGTCGCCGAACCGGGCGACTGGTACGAGTACCGCGCCGGTTGGTACTCGGTCGTCATCGTGCGCGACGACGACGGCGAGTTACGCGCGTTCCAGAACGTGTGCCGCCATCGCGGCAACTCGCTGTGTCAGGGATCCGGGTCGGGTCTGACCGAACTGCGCTGTCCATTCCATCGGTGGGCATGGGATCTCGCCGGCAACCTGCGCGAGGTCCCGTCTCGCAAAGACTTCGGAACGCTCGACAACGACGAGCTCGGCTTGGTGCCCGCCCGTGTCGACGTGTGGGGACGGCTCGTCTTCGTAAACCTCGACCGCGACACGATGCCGCTCGCCGACTACTTGGAGGGCGTTCCGGCCGACGCCGCGTGGGCCAATCTCGACGCATTCCGGTGCGCGGTAACCACGCGCACACCGGTGCCGTGCAACTGGAAGGTCGTCGCCGACGGTTTCTCGGAGACGTACCACGTGCAGGGCATCCACCGCGAGATGCTCGGATCGATGGACGACGTCAACACGCAGCAACACGTGTGGGGTCGCCAGAGTGTTTCGTGGCAGGACTACGGCGTGCCGAGTCCGCGGTTGGGGCGCTCCGTTGCGGATCAAGACGTGTGGGACTCGTTCGTGATGACGCAAGGCGGGCGCATGGGCGCCGCGTATGTCGAACCGTGTCCGATGCCGCCGATTCCCGAAGGGCAGACGATCCGCGACGTCATTGCGTCGTTGCTGCGGGCCGAACATGCCGCGACGCACGGCGTCGACTGCTCGCATCTCGATACGGCGCAGATGTTGCGGCTCGCGCAGTACAACCTCTTCCCGAACGCGACCGTGCTCGTGTGGGGCGAGATGGTGAATGTGATCATCGGGCGGCCCGGCCTCACACCCGACACCGCGGAGATGGTGAGCTACCTGCTGTACCGTGGCGCGTCGGCCGACGCGCCACGTTCTCACCCCGTCGATGTCCCCGTCCCGGTCGACGGAGACCTCGGGTTCGTGCTCAACGCCGACGTCGGCATCTTGCGCACCGCGCAACTCGGGTTGCACCAGCCGGGCCTGACGCATCTCACGCTGTCGCACGAGGAGTGCCGCATCGTGAACATGCACCGAAATCTGGAGCATTTCCTCGAAATCGCTCAGTCCGAGGTGCGCAGCGCCTGACATGAGTGAGCATCGCGAGGCAGGTATCCCGCCGAGAGCGGGGGAAATCGCGCGTTTCGGCGCGCCGGAAGCGCGGAATGATGGACTGCGCATGAGCGTCCTCCTCGGCGACGAGTTCCGTCGCGTGCTCGCCGCCGCGCAGGCCGGCGAGGAGTGGGCGCTCGCCTGGCTGTTCCGCTCGCTGCAACCGGCCGTGCTCCGTTACATCACCGCACGCGCGCCGTGGGATGCCGAAGACGTGGCCGCACAGGTGTGGCTCGAGATCGCCCGTGCCCTCCCCACCTTTGAGGGCGATGAGCAGAGGTTCCGCGCCTTCGTCTTCACTGTTGCGCACCGGCGCATGCTGAACAGCCGGCGCGACCGCGCCCGGCGGCGCGTCGACACGGTTGCGACGCTCGCCGAGGTTTGCGCCGGCGACGATCCTGCCGGGGAGGTCGCGGCACGGCTCGACGGCGACCGCCTTGCCCGTCGCGTCGTGGAGATCCTGCCGAAAGCCCACGCGGAAATCGTTCTCCTGCGCGTCGTCGCGGGACTGAGCGCGGAGGAAGTCGCGCAGATCGTCGGAAAACGGCCTGAACACGTCCGGGTGATCCAGCACCGGGCGCTGCGCCGGTTGGCCGAGGAATTTCGCGATGCGCCGTAACGCAGAGGCCGGCGCCGGGGATGGAGCGGGTGATGGCACCGGCTCGTGAGCCCATCGATCCGCAGACCGCAGACCGGCTCTTGACGGGTCGAGTCGCGCCGGACGATGCCCCGCCCGGGTACCGCGGAGTCTCGGCGATCCTGGCTCGCATGCGCGCGCCGGGTGAATCGATCTCCGACACCGGGCTGGTACGCGCCATGGCCGGCGCCATCACCCTCACCGACGCGAACTCCCGGAGGAAGCCAGTGCTCAAGCGACTCTCGGCCAAGACAGCACTCGTTGCCGCGACGGTGGCGCTCAGCGCAACTGGCGCGGCTGCCGCGACCGGCGACTTGCCCGACGCGGCACAAGACGGGCTGGCGCGGGCCGCGAGTCACGTGGGTGTGAACCTGCCCGAGTCGGCCAGTGATCGCGCACGCGAAGTCTCGGCCGAACCCGGGCCACCCGTCGCGGTTTCAACTCCTACGACCACGGCCGCGACGACAACGACCGGGGCAGCCGCGACCACGACGACGACGTCTCAGACGACGACGCCCAACATGCCGACGACCGTGCCGGGTCCGCCCGCGTCGCACCCCGAGAACCACGGTGCTGTCGTGAGCGAAACCGCGCACGAGGCCGACCCCGAAGGCGGCAAGGGCGAAGAGGTCGCACCGGTCGCGCGTGACAACCACGGACAGGAAGTAAGCGCCGAGCACACTCCGCCAACCACGAACAACGGTCGCGGCCCGCGCTGAGGCAAGGGCGCGGCGCCGGTCCGGCTTGTCCGGTGCGCGCTGGCTAGCGTCCCAAGGGACGCAAGAGTGCAGCGCGGGCACACGGAGGCAGCGGTTGCGGCTCGGTGACGTGGCGAACGAGGGTGCGCAACGGTACGGCAAGCCGCTACACGGCGTGCGCGTGCTCGCGTTGGAGCAGATGGCGGCGATGCCCTTCGCGACGCAGCTGCTCGCGCGTCTCGGCGCCGACGTCGTCAAGGTCGAGCATCCCGTGCACGGAGAATCGGGGCGCGCGGCGTCGCCGTCGATCGCCGATCCTGCGGGACGGACCGTCGGCGCGACGTTCTTGCGCAGCAACTTCGGCAAGCGCAGCGTCGGCATCGACATTCGCAGCGACGCGGGACGCGAGTTGGTGTTGCGGCTCGCGCCGCGCTTCGACGTGTTCGCCGAGAACTTCAAGGCGGGCACTCTCGACCGGCTCGGTCTTGGTTACGACGCGGTGTCGGCCGTGCATCCCGGGATGGTGTACGTGTCGGTGTCGGGGTTCGGAGCCGACGCGGGGGAGTACGGCGATTGGCCTGCGTATGCGTCGATCGTCGAGGCGATGTCGGGCATCTACGACTTCATGCGGCGGCCGGACGAGAGGCCGCGACCCAATCCGGTCGGCGCGCTCGGCGACATCTCGACGGCGCTGTTTTCGGTGATCGGCGTGCTCGCGGCGCTGCGACACCGCGACGCGACCGGACTCGGCCAGCGCATCGACGTTGCCATGTACGACGCGACCGTCGCGATGACGGACATCGTCGCCAATTTCCAGTCGCTCGGTTGGGAACGCCAGCCGTCGCCACCGCCGTACCTCATCGCGTCGTTCAAAGCGCGCGACGGCTACTTCGTGATGCAGATGGTGCGCGAGCATCAGTTCGAGCGCTTGGCCGAACTGCTCGGCAAGCCGGAGTGGAAGACCGATCCTCGGTTTGCTGATCGCACCGGCTGGGACGCGCACAACGACGACGTGATCCGCCCGGCAATCGAAGCTTGGGCCGCGTCGTTGACGAAGCGCGAGGCTGCAGCCGTGCTGTCGGAGGCCGGCCTCGCGGTCGGTCCCGTCCACGAGGCAGCAGAGTTGGTGGCGGACCCGCATCTCGCGCAGCGCAGCATGCTCGTGGAGATGGATCGCCCGACCGGCGACGGCCCGCCCGTGCTCGTGCCCGGCAACCCGATCAAGATGTCGCGCGTCGCCGAAGGCCCCGAAACCCGAGTCCCGTGGGTCGGCGAACACACCGCCGAGGTGCTGGGGCAGGAACTCGGCAGCACCGCCGACGAGCTCGCCCGCCTCCGCCAAGACGGCGTCATCACCTAACCCCCCGTGCGTACCTGCGTGGATGAGCGCGCCCTGCGCGCGGTTTCCCACGCCGGTTGGGTGCGGCGTAATCTGACGGCCCGTCAGATTGACGCGTACGGAGGCGGCAGTGGATTTCGAGTTCTCGCCCGCGGAGCAGGCGTTCGCCGCCGAGGTGGAGGCGTTCCTCGACGCCAACGACGATCCCGAAGTCTTCGACCTGACCCGGGAGAACATGGCCCAGATCGTCGACACGCCGGCCCGCCGCGCATTCATGAAGAAGCTGTCGGAGCAGGGGTACCTCGGGATCACCTGGCCCAAGGCCTACGGCGGCCAGGACGGTGAGGGCGTCTACGAGTTCCTGCTGAACGAAGCGCTCGCGGCTCGAGGCGGCCCGCAGATCGGCAAGGGCATCGGGATCATCGGCAAGACCCTGATCCGAGTCGGAAGCGAACATCTCAAAGAGGAGTTCCTGCGCCAGATCCTCGCGGCCGAAGTCGAGTTCGCAGTTGGCTACAGCGAACCCGATGCGGGCTCCGACGCGGCGTCGATGAAGCTCAAGGCGGTCCCCGTCGAGCGCGATGGCAAGCAGGGCTGGCTGCTGAACGGTCAGAAGACGTGGACCACGTCCGCGCACTTCGCCGACTGGTACTGGGTCGGCGCCCGCACCGATCCCGATGCGCCCAAGCACGCGGGCATCACGCTCTTTCTCGTGCCGATGAACCACCCTGGCATCACGGTGCAGGGCATCTGGACGATGGGCGACGAGCGCACCAACGACGTTTTCTTCGACGACGTGTTCGTCGAGGACGAGTACGTCGTCGGCGAGCTGAACAAGGGCTTCCAGTACATCTCCTCCGCGCTGGACCTCGAGCGGTTCACGATGTTCACGTTCTCGCCGATGCGCCAGCGGCTCGAACTGTTGTGCGACTACGTGCGCGACTCGACGGTTGACGGCGAGCCACTGAAAAACGATCCGGTCATACGCCAACGCATCGCCCAACTCGCGACGCAAGCCGAAGTGGCGCGTGTGCTCGGCCTGCGTGTCGTCGATGCGTCGGTGAAGTCCGAGCGTGGTGGGGGTGCGCCACCGACGGTCGAGTCGTCGATCTACAAACTGTTCGCGACCGAGTTCTCGCGCCGCCTCGCCAGCGCCGCGATGGACATCGGCGGCCCCGGTTCGCAGCTTCGAGTGAAGACGGAGGAAGCGCCGATGGCCGGCCGCAGCGAATCGACGTACCGCTACACCGTGATCGACACGATCGGCGGCGGCGCGTCCGAAATCCAGAAGAACATCATCGCCCGCCGCGGCCTGGGCCTCCCGAAGAACTTCTGACGTGCTGCAAGGCATCACCGTGCTCGATCTCGCGTCGGTGGGTCCGGCGGCGCGGGCGTCGCGCTGGCTCGCCGATTACGGCGCGACTGTGGTCAAGGTCGGGCCCGTGTCGAAGCACGGCGGTGTGCAGATCGTCCCGCCCTTTCACTCCTACGGCGGCCACCGGGGGATGAAGCGGTTGCTCGTCGACCTGAAATCCGACACCGGACGTGCTGCGTTCGGGCGCCTCGCGTCGATCGCCGACGTCCTGATCGAGAGCTTCAGGCCGGGCGTCGTCAACGCACTCGGCATCGGACCTGATGCGTTGCGCGCCGCGAACCCCAGACTCGTCTACTGCTCGACGAGTGGCTTCGGCCAGGACGGGCCGTGGTCGCGCGTCGCCGGCCACGACCTCAACTACCTCGCCGTCGGCGGCTTCCTCGACACCACCCACGCGCGCGCCGATGGCGGCCCGCCGGTGCCGGGCGCGACTGTCGCGGACAGCGCGGGCGGTGGCATGCAAGCCGTGATCGCGATCCTCGCCGCGCTCGTACGCCGCAGCACGACCGGTGAAGGCGCGTACCTCGACGTCGCCGCGGCCGACGGCGTTGTCGCGCTGATGTCGCTCGCGATCGACGAGTACCTCGCCACGGGCGTCGTGCCCGCCCCGCGCCACGGTCTGCTCACCGGGAAATATGCCTGTTACGACCTCTATGAGGCCGCCGACGGCAAGTGGCTCTCGGTCGCGGCGATCGAGCCGCACTTCTGGGCCAATCTGTGCCGCCTGCTCGGGTGCGAGCAATGGACGGCGCAACAGATGGACGACGACGCGCAGGACGCGATCCGCGCCGACCTCCGCGCCGCATTCAAGACCAAGGCGCGCGACGAGTGGACCGCGGTACTCATGGAAGCCGACACATGTGTCGCGCCGGTGTTGTCGGTGCCGGAACTCGTGGAGAGCCCACAGTTCCTTGCTCGTGGTTCGATCGCGGAAGCAGATCACCCCGAGGCCGGGCGCTTCCGACAGACCGCGCCGGTGCTCGCGGGCCAACCCGAACCCGACGGCCCTTATCAACTTCGCGCCGCGACCGAGACAGACGTCGACGAACTCTTGCTCGGCGCCGGCCTCACTGCGCAGGAAGTAGCCGCGCTCCGAGAAGATGGAGTAGTGGCGTGACTGTGCCCGACGATGTCGTCGCGCGGTTCGACGCTGAGCAGTATCCGGAGCAGGGTGAGTTCCCCGTCGAGCGCGGCTACATCTGGACGACCTGCGCGTCGGTCGAGAACGGCAACCCGCTGTTCTGGGACGACGCGACGGCAGCCGAACTCACCGGCGGCCCGATCGCGCCGCCCACGATGGTGTCGGTGTGGTTCAGACCGCACCATTGGAGCCCGGGTCGCACCGAGCAGCCGATGCCGTTGCAGGTGCACTTCGACTTGAAGAAACGGTTCGACCTGCCGGAAGCCGTGATGACCGACAACACGCTCGTGTTCCACGAGCCGGTGCGCGTCGGCGACATCCTGCGCACGCACCAGGTGCTGCGTTCGGTCAGCGAGGAGAAAACGACCAAGCTCGGCACCGGCCGCGTCTGGGTGATCGACGTCGTGTACCACAACCAACGCGACGAGTTGGTGTGCGTCGATTCGTACACCGGCTTCGGCTACCGGAGGGAAGCATGACCCTCACGCTCGCCGACGTGCGCGAGGGCGACGCGCTGCCGGTGCTCGCGTACGACGTCACCACGACGACGATCGTGCTCGGTGCGCTCGCGAGCCGCGACTGGCGACCGATGCACCACGACTACCACTTCGCAACGGAGCGCAACGGCACGCGCGACGTGTTCATGAACACGCCGAACCAGGCCGCGTGGTTCGAGCGTTACCTCACCGACTGGACCGGACCCAAGGGGCGCCTCGGGCGCGTCGTGTTCCGCATGAAGGGCTCGGTGTTCCCCGACGAGCGCATGGAGTTCAGTGCGCGCGTCACAAAGGTCGACACCGACGAAACGGGTTGCGGTTGGGTCGACCTCGACGTCTCGCTCACGTCGGCCGGTGAGCTGGCAACGACGTGCACCGCGCGCATCGCGCTCCCAGTCACGCCCGACGACAACCCCTGGACCCGCCGCGGCGACGCGTGGCGGCCGTAAGAAGAGGACGGATGGATCTCGATTTCAGCGACGAGCAGGAGATGCTGCGGGAGACGGTCCGCGGTGTCTGCGAGAAGCACGCGCCCCTCAGCGTCGTGCGCGAGGTCGAGGACGACCCAATCGGGTACCCGGAGTCGTTCTGGACCCAGCTCGCCGACCTCGGCCTGCTCGACCTGTCGGCCATGTCGATGCTCGATGCGGTCGTCATGTACGAAGAGTTCGGTCGCGCGCTGGCGCCGTCGCCGCACTTCGTCAGCTCCGTGCTGAGTCGGGGCGCGATCGAAGGCGGTGGCACGGGCGATCAGCGTGCGCATTGGCTCCCGAAGATCGCGAGTGGCGAAATCGTGTGCACACCGGCCTGGCTCGAGCCCGGCGGCGGCTTCGGTGCGCGTGGGGTGCAGCTCCGCGCGGAAGCCGATGGCGACGGCTTCGTCCTGACCGGCGCCAAGCGCCACGTCCGTTTCGCGCAAGCGGCCGACACGCTTCTGGTTCTCGCACGCGCAGATGACGACGTCGACATCTTCCTCGTCGACCGCGGCGCGCCAGGCCTCACGCACACCCAGCAGATGACGATCGCGTCCGACGCGCAGTACCGCGTCGACTTCGACCGCACGCCATCGACGCGTCTCGGTGCGGCCGGCTCCGGTTGGGACACTTGGAACGCCGCGATGTACGACGGCGTCATCCTCCTTGCCGCATACGCGATGGGCGGCGCGCAACACGCGCACGACATCACGGTGCAGTACGCCAAGGACCGGCACCAGTTCGACAAGCCGCTCGGCTCGTTCCAAGCGCTCGCGCACTACCTCGCCGACGCCAAGTGCGCCGTCGACGGCGGCCGCACGCTGGTATGGGAAGCCGCGTGTGCGCGCGACAGCGGAGGCGACGTGGAGCGCCTCGCGCCGATGGCCAAGCTGTTTGCAACCCAGACGTTCCGCGATGTCACTGCGATGGCACAGCAAGTGTTCGGCGGCGTGGGATTCACCGTCGAATACGACATCCAGCTCTACTTCCGGCGGGCCAAGGTGCTGCAGATCGACTGGTGGGACACGCGGTATCTCGAAGAGCTCGTCGCCACGGCCGTGCTCGATGCGTAAGGATGGATCGGTGACTGCGCGAGGCATTCTCAGCTGGGGAACCTACCTCCCGTACCGGCGACTCGATCGCACGACGATCGCGGCGGTCGCGGGCGGTGGTGGCGGAAAGGGCACGCGCACCATCGCGTCCTACGACGAGGACACGACGACCATGGGGGTCGAAGCCGCGCGGCGCGCTCGGCGTATGGCACCCAGCATCGATGTCGACGCGCTGTGGTTCGCGACGGTCGCGCCCGCGTACCTCGACAAGACCAACGCGACCGCGGT
>JBEVDP010000583.1:0-3057 GCA_040513235.1 Acidimicrobiia bacterium
GGTCCAAGAAGCGGTGCAGGTTCACGTCGTCGAGCGCGGCCTCGACCTCGTCCATCAGGTAGAAGGGCGACGGGCGGGCACGGAACACGGCGAAGAGATACGCAAGCGCAGCCAGCGAGCGTTCGCCACCGGAAAGCAGGGAGAGGCGCCGCACCATCTTCCCCGACGGACGCGCTTCCATTTCGATGCCGGTGTTGAGCATGTCGTGCGGCTCGGTGAGGACGAGGCGCCCTGAACCCCCTGGGAACAACAGCGCGAAGAGCTCGGAGAAATTGCGGGCCACGTCGGCGAACGCACCTTCGAACACGCTGACGATCTCTGCGTCGACCGCCTTGATCACGCGTGTGAGCTCGCGCCGCGAGCTCTTGACATCGTCGAGCTGCTGACCGAGGAACTCGTGCCGTTCCACCAATGCTTCGTACTCGCTCAGCGCGAGCGGGTTCACCGGACCCATCAGGCGCAGCTCGCGTTCGAGTTCGCGCGCCCGGGCCGGGAGCGTGATCCCTTCGGGCACTTCCGGCGCGGGCGCGGCGAGCGCGGCGTCGGGTTCGCAGTCGAACTCGTGGCGAACCCGTTCGATCGCCTGCTCGAGTCGTACGCGGATCTCGGTCGCTTCGATCTCGAGCCGGCTCGCGCGCTCTCGCAGTTCGGCAAGCTGTTTCTCGGCCTCCGCGCGTTCCCGACGCAGGCCGTCGAGCCGGCGACCGGCGGCGCGTGCCGCTTCCGACTGTTCCTGGCGCCGGCGGCGCAGCCGATCGGCGAGAGCATCGATCATGCGCGACCGTTCCGCGAGCCGCTCCCCGAGTTCGACCGCGAGCTGGCGCCGGTGTTCGACCTGGGCCCGCCGGGCCCGGGCCTGCGCCTCTTCGTCCGGTCGGGCCGCGAGCCGCGCTTCGACTGCCGTCAAGCGCCGACCGAGGATCGTGCGGCGCTCTTCGACGGCGGCCCCGCGCACTTCGAAGTCTTGGCGCAACTTGGCGGCTTGCACGCGCAAGCGTTCGTGTTCGCGCCGGCGGCTGCGTACCTCCGTCGACGACCGCTCGCTTTCGGCGACGTGCGTGCGCAGCGCCGCGAGCAATTCGGGGAGCTCGGCGGCCTCGGCTTGTAGCGCCTCGACCCGCGTCCGCAACGTCGTCTGCCGTTCTTCGAGCGAGGCGCTGCGGACTTCGACCGTGCGCCGCAAGCTCGCTGCTTCCGCGGTGAGGCGGTCGAGTTCGGTGCGGCGCAGACGTTCACGCTCGGTCGCGAGCAGCTCCGCGCGGCGGGCCGCGGCGAGTGCTTGGCGCGCGCCTTCGACGACCGCGTCGATCTCGGCCCGCTCGGCCTCCGCGCGTTCGGCCGCCGCGACGGCGTCGGCGTGGGCGGCCGGCGTGACGGCGCTCGTTCCCGGTGGGCCGGCGCGCCAGGGGCTCGCACCGCCGAAGCGGTCGCCGTCGCGCGTCACCGCGACGACGCCGGGATCGGCCAGCGCGATATCGAGCGCGGCTGCCCACCCGCTGTCGACGAGCACGTACGGCGCGAGGAGGCGGGCGAGCACGCGGTCGAGACCAGGCCGGGTCCCGCGGACGCACGCGCCGAGTGGACGCGTCCCCGGCGGCGCGAGCACGCCCTGCGCGCCGGCGCCGTTCGAGCCGACGACGAGGAACAACGCGTTGCCGTCGCCCGCCTTCAACTGCTCGATCGCGGCGCGGGCCCGACCATCGCCTTCGACGACGATCGCGTGCAACGCCTCGCCGAGCGCGGCGGCGACCGCGACTTCGGCGCCGGGTTCGATGTCGACGTGGTCGATCAGTGGACCGATGACACCGTCGTACCCGGCGATTGCTTCGCCACCGGCCGCCACATGCTCGGCGTCGAGCGCGAGCGCCAGTGCTTCGGCGCGGGCGCGCCAGCGCGTCGCTTCTGCATCGGCATCGCGCCACCGGCCTTGGGCCGCGTGCAGCGCTTCCTCAGCAGCCTGCCCGGCGCGTGCCTCCGGGTTCATGTCGGGGGCGATCTGCGCGTCGGCCTCGACTTCCACCCGCAACCGCTCGGCCGCTTCCTCCGCACGTTGCGCGGCGTCCATCTCCGGTGAGAGCGCGTACAGCTCCCGGGCCACGGCCGCGAGTTGCTCGCGGCTCTGGGCGAGCTCTCGGTCGAGGTCGTTGTACCGCGACAACGCCTGCTCCAGGTCGCGCATCGAGTCGCGGTGACGGACTTCGGCGTCGCCCGGCGCGAGGCCCGCACCCAACTCGATGACGCGATGTTCGGCCGCCTCGACCTCGGCGCGCGATGGCGCCAGCGATGCGAAGTCCGCGTCGACCGCTGCCAGCTCCTCGCGGAGCGACGACGCTTCGGCGACCAACGTCTCCACGACGCCCTCGTCGGCGACTGCCGCGAGCTCGCGGTCGAACCCTCGCCCGCGCTCAGCTATGAGATTCGTGAGACCACGCGCCCGTTCGCGCAGCGCCTCTGCGCGCGTCAGCAAGTCGGCCACGTCGTCGTCGCCCGGGATCGCGATCGCCTTCTCCGCGTCGAGCACGTCGGTGTCGAGACCGCGTAGCCGGACCCGTAGGTCCTGTTCCGTCTGCAACAGTTCGGCGCGTTGACCGCGTCGCCGTTCCTCGCGCGTCCGCAACGTCTCGATCTCACGGCCCACGAGGTGCATCTGCACCGCTTTGAGCTCGGCGACAAGCCCGTCGTAGCGCCGGGCCGCGTCGGCCTGGCGTTCGAGGGGGCGCAGCTGGCGCCGCACTTCGCGCAACAGGTCGGTGAGTCGAAGCAGGGTGCCCTCGGTCGCTTCCAGTCTGCGCTGCGCCTTCTCGCGCCGCTTGCGGAACTTGAGGATGCCCGCGGCTTCCTCGATGATCGCCCGCCGGTCTTCGGGCCGCGCATTGAGCACCGTGTCGAGCTGGCCCTGCCCGACGATGACGTGCTGCTGGCGGCCGATGCCCGTGTCGGAGAGCAGTTCCTGGATGTCGAGCAACCGGCAGGGCGCGCCGTTGATCAGGTACTCGGAATCGCCCGTGCGGAAGAGCAGGCGGGTGATCGTCACTTCCGAGAACTCGATCGGCAGCA
>JBEVDP010000584.1:0-7004 GCA_040513235.1 Acidimicrobiia bacterium
CGTCGCGTGCGACCCCGATGAGCGAGTGCTCTACCTCACCGAGGATTCCGACGGCGGCCAGTTGTATCGCTTCCGGCCCGCGCGCTGGGAGGATCTCACCGAAGGTGTGCTCGAAGCCGCGAGCACCGATGAAACCACCGGAGCGGTCGCCTGGGTCGCGCCCGACGACGAACGCGCCACCACATACGCGGGTGGCGAAGGCATCGCGTTCCACGCCGGGAAGGTCGTGTTCACCACCAAGTCGGATCAGCGCATCCGCGAGTACGACGTGCGCACCGCGCACATGCGCGTGCTGCACGAACCCGGGCAGGAACCCGAGATCGTCGGACCCGACAACATCACGATCTCGAACAGTAGCGATCTCTACGTGTGCGAGGACACCGAGCACGAACAGGATCTCGTCCTGCTGGGCGCCGACGGGTCGCGTACGCAAGTGCTGCGCTGTGTCGGGCACGACGACTCCGAACTCGCGGGCGCGGCCTTCGACCCTTCGGGCACCCGCATGTACCTCTCGTCCCAGCGGGCCGGCGAGGGTGGCGGCGGCATCACCTATGAGGTAACCGGTCCGTTCCGCCAGCTCACGGCCGCGTCCGCATCCTCGACCACGACGGCACAACCCGGGGAGGCTGCGCCCGCGCGCCGGTCCGACCCGACGGGCGGCGCGCCGGCCGACGACGAGTTTCCGGTCGTGCCGGTGGCCGGTGGTGTGGCGGTCGCGGCGGTCGCCGTCGTCGGGGGATTGGCGTGGTGGCGTCACCAGCGGGGTACCGCGACTCCGTGACGTTGTTCCCGGCCCCGTCGCTCGACGAGTTGCGGGCGAACGCCGCGCAGTGCACTGCGTGCGATCTGCACAAGCACGCAAACCAGACGGTGTTCGGCGAGGGTCCACCCGATGCGGCCTTGATGTTGATCGGGGAGGTGCCCGGCGACAAGGAGGACCTCGCGGGTCACCCGTTCGTCGGTCCCGCGGGCAAGGTGCTCGACGATGCGTTGAAGGACGCCGAGATCGACCGCACGGCGGTGTATCTCACGAACGCGGTGAAGCACTTCAAGTTCGAGCAACGGGGCAAGGTCCGCATCCACAAGAAGCCGAACGCGGCCGAGATTGCCGCCTGCCGGCAGTGGTGGGAAGCCGAGGTCTCAGCCGTGCAACCCGACGTGCTCGGCGTCCTCGGTGCCGTCGCGGGCCAGGCGATCTTCGGTCCGCAGTTCCGCGTCACCAAGGAACGGGGCAAGTGGCTGGACACGGCGATGGGCATCCCGGCGGTCGCGACCATCCACCCGTCCGCGGTACTGCGCGCCCAGGAACGCCGCGACGAGGAGTACGCCGCCCTGGTGCGCGATCTGAAGCTGATGGCGGCGGGGCCGGCTACGGGAGGCTCTGGCCGATCAGGCGGCGCTGCTTGAACTGCGCCTTCACGTAGTCCTTGTTCATCAGCGCGATGAAGTCGATCGAGATCGACTTCGGGCAGGCGGCTTCGCACTCCCGGTGGTTCGTGCACGAACCGAAATACGTCTCCATGGTGTCGACCATGTTCACCGTGCGGTCCCAGCGCTCGGCCTGGCCCTGCGGCAACAGGTTGAGGTGCTGGATCTTCGCGGAGGTGAAGAGTTGCGCGGCCCCATTCGGGCATGCGGCCACGCACGCGCCGCAACCGATGCAAGCGGCCGCGTCCATCGCCGCGTCCGCCACGGGCTTCGGGATCGGGATCTCGTTGCCATCGGGCGCGCCACCAGTGCCGACACCGATGTAACCGCCCGCTTCGATGATCACGTCGAACGCGCTGCGGTCGACGATCATGTCCTTCACGACGGGGAACGCGGCGGCGCGCCACGGCTCGATCGTGATGTGGTCGCCGTCGGAGAACTTGCGCATGTGCAACTGGCACGTCGCGGTACCGCGCTCGGGACCGTGTGCTTGCCCGTTGATCATCATCCCGCACGACCCGCAGATGCCCTCGCGGCAGTCGTGATCGAAAGCGATCGGCTCCTTGCCGTCGAGGATGAGCCGCTCATTGACGATGTCGAGCATCTCGAGGAACGACATGTCGGGGCTCACCCCGGGTACGTCGTAGGTCTCGAACTCGCCCCGCACCTCGGCCGACGCCTGCCGCCAGGCCTTGAGGGTGATGCGCATCGACTCGTTTGCGCCGCTCATCCTCGCCTCAGTGCTCCGCTCAGGGGGCCGCTCGGGCCCCGGCTCGGGCGGCGCAGGCTACCTGGGCCGCTCATCCTCGCCTCGGGGGACATCTCGGGCTCCGCTACTTGTAGGAACGGGTCGACGGGTGGGCGTACTCGAACACCAACGGCTCCTTGTGCAGCGTCGGGTCCTCGCCGACACCGTTGAACTCCCAGGCCGCGACGTACGCGAAGTTCGCGTCATCGCGGAGCGCCTCGCCGTCTTCGGTGCGGTACTCCTCGCGGAAGTGGCCGCCGCACGACTCCTTGCGGTCCAACGCGTCGTACACCATCAACTCGGCGAACTCGAGGAAGTCGGCGACGCGCCCGGCCTTCTCCAACGACTGGTTGCGCGTCTCGTTCTCGCCGAGCACGCGCACGTTCTCCCAGAATTCCTCGCGGATCGCGGGGATCTCCGACAGGGCCTTGGTGAGGCTCTGCTCGGTGCGCGACATGCCGCAGTTGTCCCACAGCACCTTGCCGAGCTGGCGGTGGATGTCGTCGACCGTGCGCTTGCCGTTGATCGACAGCAACCGTCGGACCTGCTCGTCGACGTGCTGTTCAGCGTCGCGGAACGCGGGGTCGTCGGTGGCGAGCGGCTGCTGGCCGAGCAGTGGCGCGAGGTAGTCGCCGATCGTGTACGGCAACACGAAGTAGCCGTCGGCGAGACCCTGCATGAGCGCCGACGCCCCGAGCCGATTGGCGCCGTGGTCGGAGAAGTTCGCTTCACCCAGCACGAAGAGGCCGGGCAGGTTGCTCATCAGGTTGTAGTCGACCCAGAGCCCGCCCATCGTGTAGTGGACGGCGGGGTAGATGCGCATCGGGACCGTGTAGGGGTCTTCACCGGTGATGCGCTCGTACATCTCGAAGAGGTTGCTGTATCGCTCCTCGACCACTTCGACGCCGAGGCGCTCGATCGCGTGACCGAAGTCGAGGTACACCCCGTTCTTGAGCGGCCCGACACCACGGCCGGAGTCGACCTCGCGCTTGGCTGCGCGCGACGCGACGTCGCGCGGTACGAGATTGCCGAAGGCGGGGTAGCGGCGCTCGAGGAAGTAGTCGCGCTCGTCGACAGGGATCTGGTCGGGGGAGCGCGGGTCGTCCATCTGCTTCGGCACCCAGATGCGGCCGTCGTTGCGCAACGATTCCGACATGAGCGTGAGCTTCGACTGGAAGTCGTCGCTCGCGGGGATGCACGTGGGGTGGATCTGCGTGTAGCAGGGGTTGGCCATGAACGCGCCGCGCTTGGACGCGCGCCACGCGGCGGTGACGTTCGAGTTCTTGGCGTTGGTGGAGAGGTAGAAGACGTTGCCGTAGCCACCGGTTGCGAGCACCACCGCGTGACCAGACATCGAAAACACGTCGCCGGTATCGAGATCGCGGCACACGATGCCGGCCGCGTGCCCGTCCTTCACCACCAGATCGAGCATCTCGGTGCGCGGGTACAGCGTCACGCTCCCCAGGTGCACCTGACGCATGAGCGCTTGGTACGCACCGAGCAGCAGCTGCTGACCGGTCTGACCGCGCGCGTAGAACGTGCGCGATACCTGCGCGCCTCCGAAGGAACGGTTGTCGAGCAGGCCGCCGTACTCGCGTGCGAACGGCACACCCTGCGCGACGCACTGGTCGATGATGTCGACCGAAACCTGCGCAAGGCGATACACGTTCGCCTCGCGGGCGCGGTAGTCGCCTCCCTTGATCGTGTCGTAGAACAGCCGATAGACGCTGTCGCCGTCGTTCTTGTAGTTCTTCGCCGCGTTGATCCCGCCCTGTGCCGCGATCGAGTGCGCGCGCCGGGGTGAGTCGTGGAACGTGATGACCTTGACGTTGTACCCGAGCTCGGCCAGCGAAGCGGCGGCGGAAGCGCCCGCCAAGCCGGTGCCGACGATGATGATGTCGAAGCGGCGCTTGTTCGCGGGATTGACGAGCTTCACGCCGAACTTGTGGTTGTCCCACTTGTCGGCGATCGCACCTTCGGGAACGCGCGAGACGAGCGTCACAGCCCCGACTCCTCGTCGCATTGCTCGACGGGGTCAGTGTGCGGACACGCCGGCTCGACGAGACCGAACTGCACCGCGAGCGGGAACGTCAGGTTGCCGAGGAGGATGAGCGCGGCGAATCCCTGCGCGAACAGTCGCCGGCCCTTGTTGTAGTGCGGATTGTTCCATCCGAGGCTCTGGAACAGCGACCAACCACCGTGGTACAGGTGGAACGCGAGTGCGATGTTGGCGACGATGTACACGATCGCGACCGGCGTGCGGTCGAGGCTGTACACCAGGTTGTTGTAGGGGTCGCCGCGCACGAACTCCGGGTTTGCGGCACCCCAGGTGAGATCGAGCAGGTGGTAGATCAGGAAGAGCAGCACGATGATGCCGGTCCAGCGCATCGTGCGCGACGCGAAGTCGGCGGCGACGTAATCACGCGGTGAGCGGTAGCGGTCGGGGCGCGCCTTCCGGTTCAGCAGCGTCAGCGAGTACGCGGCATGGATGTGGAATACGAACGCGAGGATCAGCCCGATCCGCAGCCCCCACAGCAACACCGTGCGCGGGAGCAAGTGGCCGGGGATGTCGCGCAGCGCTTCGCCGTAGAGATTCAGCTCGCTCTTGGAGATGAAGAGCTTCAGGTTGCCGACCATGTGGAACAGGACGAAGCCCATGAGCGCCAGCCCGGTGAGCGCCATGACCCACTTCTTGCCGACCGCCGATCGGTAGAACTGCACGATGGCGGGCCCGCCCCGCCGAACCTTTCGGATCGGCTGCACGCCCCGCTTCGGGGTGGTGCCAGGTGCTGTGGTCGTCATCCGTCCCTCGGCGCTCGTGACCTCGTGAACCGAATCTACGCTCCGCCCGCAGCCCCAAGTCGTATCGGGGAACCCCCACGACGCATGGGCAGTTATGGGGCTCGGAGGATCAGGAGGGGGTACCGGTTGGTGACCGGGCCGGTGTCCGGGTGCTCGAGGGTGACCTCGACATCGACTGCTTCGGAGAGGTCGACCCGGGCGACGAACGCGATGCCGTCGGCGGGGACGTCTCCGCGCCACCGGGTCCGGCGGCCGTCGACTGACGCCTCGACGATCACGCCGGCCAGGTCGGCGCGGGTGTCGTTGACGACGTGCACGAGGCCCGCGCGCGGCTCGATCATCGGGAGCACCGGCCGGCACGCGTCGCGTAGCGCGCCGTAGCCGCGCTTGGGGACGCGCTCGTGGTCCAGCACCGACCAGCTGACGGCCGGGTGCGGATCCGCGAACGAGAACTGCGCGAAGCCGCCCGCGGGCGCGTACTTCACGCGGCGGAGGTCTTCGATCTGCAGTTGCAGCAGCGCGGCTTGGTACGCCTGTGTGCTCGCGCGCCATTCGTCGAGCGTCTTGGCCTCGGCCGGCGGTATCCGCGCTGCGAACTCGTCGGCTTGAAGCACGTGATGGCGCGCGATCTCGTCCCAGTCCAGATCGGGCCAGCGATCGGGCTCCATCCAGTCGT
Source organism: Acidimicrobiia bacterium (assembly GCA_040513235.1). Taxonomy (GTDB): domain Bacteria; phylum Actinomycetota; class Acidimicrobiia; order IMCC26256; family PALSA-610; genus JANNHK01. Next base: position 5,655 of record JBEVDP010000584.1, read on the forward strand.
CAGTATCGGGCACAGCCTGCGCGCCGAACTCCGACACGAAGCGACCCGCGCGCGGCCAGCGGCGCAACGCCGCGGCGAGGTCGCCGAGCGTGCCGTGATACCACCCGTGGTACTGGTGGGTATCCGTGCCGCCTTCGGCGAGGCCGGGGAACACGCCGCTGTGACGACTGACCGGGCGGGTGCCGTCGTGACGCGCGATCGCACGCGCGACCGAACGGTCGAGCACCTGCTTCGACCACGTGGGCAGCACGGTCGTGGCGACGAGCTTCACGCGCGCGCCGCGCGTCCATCCTTCGCCCGGCTCGCGGTCGGCGGCGACGGGCGCGTTGTGCGCGCACCACAGGAACACGCTCGGGTGGTGGCCGAGCTGGTCGACCATCGCCCGCGCCTGACGCCCGGCCTGTTTGCGAATACCGCGCGCGTATCCCCACTGCAACGGGAGGTCTTGCCAGACGAGTAATCCGAGCTCGTCGGCGGCGTCGTACAGCTCCGGGCGGGCGATGTGCGCGTGCACGCGGACGAAGTCGAGGTTCGCCTGCTGCGCGAGCTCGAGATCCCGGCCGATCGTTTCCGTCGTCGCCGCGCCGAGCGCCATGCGCGTCGGCGCCAGGTTCGTGCCCTTGAGGAACAGTCGCTCGCCGTTGACGGAGAACACCCAGTTGTCGCACCGGATCTCGCGAAACGCAGTGCGCACGGTGCGGGTGTCGCTCGGCGCGCCCGCGACATCGACGGTGAGTGTGACTGTGCACAGCGGTTGCGCACCGAGAGAACGCGGCCACCAGCGCGGCGGGTCGTCGACCGTGAGGAGCCACGATTGGAAGTTCTCGCCCGACGCGAGGGTGACGTCGCGAGTCATCTCGAGCAGGGTGCCGCCACTTTCGTCGACGATCTCCGCACGCAGACGCGCGTCGATGGGTCCTTCGCCGACGTCGAGTGTGAGTTCGCACGCGAGCCGGCCACGTTCCATGCTTGCTTCGGTGCAGAGGACCCGCATACCGGCGATGCGCGCGGGCCCGGTCTCGGCAATGCGCATCGGCTGCCACGGCCCGCCTGGATTGGACGACGTGTCGGCCGCATCCCAGTGCCCGAAGACGCCCGTGACCGTGCGCTTGGCGGTGCGGTCGCGTTGCGGCGGGCACGCGACCTCGAGTGCGAGGACGTGGTCGTCGCGGGCCGACAGCGCGTCGGTGACCTCGAACGAATGGTGCACGAAGTACCCCTCGGTGGCGCCGAGGTAGTCGCCGTCGAGCCACACGTCGCCGTAATAGAAGATGCCGTCGAAGGTCAACCAGCGCCGGCGTCCGGGCACGGGACCGCGATCGGAGAACGCGCGGCGGTACAGGAGCGGGC
>JBEVDP010000585.1:0-8366 GCA_040513235.1 Acidimicrobiia bacterium
GTGCCGCGAGCGTCGAGGTGCGCGAGGAGTTCCTCGAGCTCCAGTGTCTTCCCGGGCTGCAACTCGGCGTAGACGCAGACGCGCTCGCCGAAGACGGGGTCGGGCTGCGCGACTGCCGCCGCGAGCGCGACCGCGGGATGGGTGGCGACTTCGTCCTCGACCTGCGCGGCGCTGATGTTCTTACCGCCACGGATGATGAAGTCGGAGGTTCGGCCGACGACGGTGAGCCAACCTTCGTCGTCGAGTGTGCAGATGTCGCCCATCAACATCCAGCCGTCGTGCGTGAACAATTCCCTGTTGGCCGCGTCATCGTCCAGGTAACCGAGGCACGTTGCCGGACCCCGGCCGGCGGGTTGACCGCGTCCACTCGCGGTGACGTCGCGACCGTTGCTGTAGAGGCGCACCTGCATGTCGTCGATGCACTTTCCTGCGGTGCGGAGGCGCCGGTCCCGCGGATCTTCCAGGGTCGTCCCGGAGATGAGGCCGGTCTCGTTCGATCCGAAGAACTGCAGCACGGTGCACCCGGTCTCTCGCTCGAACGCGTCGGCGCGCTCGTACGGCACTGCCTCTCCGCCGGTGAACATGACGCGCAGCGACGCGAGGTCACGGGTTCGCATGCTCGGCGCATTCAACATCATCACGAACTGCGTGCTCACCGCTGCGAGCATGGTCACCCGGTGGGCTTCGATGAGGGCGAGGGTGCGATCGGCATCGAACTGTTCGGCGACGACGAGCGGCGCGCCGAGCATCGCCGGTGTGAAGTGGGCGGTCCACAGGCCGAAGCCAAAGGGAGCCGGCACCGCGCTGAACACGACGTCGTCGGCGTCGAGGTGTCCGCACCGCACCGCTTGTTGGTGGAAGTAGAGCCAGCGGTTCTGCGTGTGCATCACGCATTTGGGCAGGCCGGTCGTGCCCGACGTCGAGTTCACGAGGAACAGGTCGTCCGGGCCGACGCGGCGTGCCTCGAGCGCCTCGGCAGGCACTGTCGTCGCGGCCGGCGTTCCATCCACCGTGATCGGCCCGTCGGGGTCGACGTCGAGGCGCGGGACGACGACGTGGCGGATCGGCGCGCCGCCTTCCGGCCTCCAATCCGGGAGCAGCGATGCGGTCTCGCGGTCGCGGTGGCGTTCGAGACTGACGAGCGCGGCGGCGCCGGTGCGCCCGAGGAGGTGGCGGACCTCTCGGTCGCCGGCCCGCGCGCCGATGCCGACGACGGTCACACCCGCCAACTCGGCACCGAGGAACACGGCGTGCACGGTGCCGGAGTCGGGCAGGATCACGGCGACCCGAGCGCCCTCGGGGATCGACGCGTCGACGAGTGCTGCCGCGACCCGCGTCGCCGCCCGTTCATAGGCCGCCCACGACAGGGTCCCGGAGTCGGCGATGATCGCGGCGTCGTCCGGCCGCTCGCGCGCGTGCCGGCGAACGTGGTCGAGCAGAGTGACATCGCCCCACCAGCCACGCGCGCGGTAGTCGGCGGCGACGTCCGGCGCCACGGCATTCCGGAACGCGGTCATTGCGCATCTCCGGCGACGAGCACGACAGCGCCGGCGAACGTCAGCACCTGCGTCAGGGATCCCGCCATCACGCCGGACACCCTAAAGAATGGGAAGATAGGAACCCAAGATGGGCCAGACGCTCATCGTCGATGGCGGCCAACTCCTGCATTGACCAGCGGTCGGTCGCTGTCAGGCGCCGTGCTTACGCGGACGACTTTCCGTCGCTCCTAGTGAAGACGGGAGCCCGAAGCGCGGGAAGATCTCCGGCATCCGGAAGGCGATTACCGCGTCGATCTTCGTCGCGTTCACAGTGAGGACGTCGAGCGCGATCGGGAGATAGCTGCCGATTGCCGTGTCGAGGAGATACGCCCCCAACGCCGGCTGCCCGTTCGCCCAAGTGCTGACGTACCGCAGACGCGGCGGCGGGCCACCCGGCATGAGCCACGACTCAGCGACGGCCTCGCGACCCTGGCACCAACCCGTGTAAGGCGGCATCGCGAAGGTGACATCGGCGGTCAGCAGGTCGAGGATCTCCGCGATGTCACGACGCTCGAACGCATCGATGAACTGGGTCACGATGCCGCGGACCCCGGCGTCCCCGATGGCGCGCATCGTCGCTTGTTGACTGCGCGTCGGAAGTCGCTCGTCGAGGGTTCGGCGTGCCCGTTGGAGTGCGCTGTTGACCGAAGCAGTTGACGCATCGAGCGCTTCGGCGACGTCACGAGCCGGCAGGCCGAGGACGTCCTTGAGAATGAGCACCGCCCGCTGGCGCGGTGGCAGGTGTTGCAGCGCGGCGATGAACGCGAGCTCTATGGACTCCCGCAGTTCGCAGCGCGCTTCGGGTGACGCGTATCCCGCGTCGATCCCGACCTCCCCGCTCGGATAGGGCTCGACCCACATCCCTGGGTCGAGCGCGCGGCCGGAATCGCGGGGTTCGGTGGGCGGGCCGTAGTCGATGGGGACGACGCGCCGGCTTCGTCGGGCCAGCGCGTCGAGGCATGTGTTGGTGGCGATTCGGTGCAACCAGGTGCGCGGGGTGCTACGCCCCTCGAACCCGCGCAAACCGCGCCATGCACGCAGAAGCGCGTCTTGGAGAGCGTCATCGGCATCGTGCACCGACCCCATCATCCGGTAGCAGTGGGCGTGGAGCGATGCCCGATGCGGTTCGACGAGCCGGCGGAACGCCTCCTCGTCGCCGTGCACTGAAGCAGACTGTGCGTTGGGTTCGATCCTCATGGTTCGCGTTTAGACCGTGTCGCTACCACGGAATTCATCGCGCGACGACCGCTGAATTCGCGCGCTCGCGGTCGGTCCAAGGATGCAACCTATGCGAGACCAGCTCGGCCGACCCATCGTCCACCTGGAACTCCGCACCAACGATCCGGCGCGCTCGTGCGCGTTCTGCGTCCGCGCGTTCGGATGGCGCGCCGAGACCATCCGGGCCGGCTCGGGGTCCTACCTCGCGCTCGGCCGCGGCACCGGGATCGAGGTCGGCGTGGTCGACGGCGATTCGGGCCGCGGCTGGCTGCCGTACGTCGAGGTCGCCGACGTCTACACGGCGACCGAACTCGTACGGCAGCTGCGCGGATCGGTCGTCCTCGCACCCCGTGAGGGCCCGGCGGGCTGGCGCAGCGTGATCGTCGAACCATGCGGTGCCGAGATCGGGCTCTGGCAGCCCAAGCCGTATCGCCTGAACATCGGGAGGAACCTCAGGTGCTGATCGCCCCGCAGAACGATGTCCCCACCGTCCGACGTCGTTGGACGCTGTTGGCGGCCGCGCGTGCAAGTTTCGGCCGCGAACCCGGCCTGACCGCAGTGGGTATCGCCGGCATGCTCCTCAGCGCGGTGTGCCTCATCGCAGTCGCTGTGCGCGGGAGGACCATTCCCCCGGAAGGGAAGATGCTCGACGCGGCCACCTTCGCGTTTGGCATCGGGGTCTACACGCTCTCGATCGCGCTCCTGCTGCCGTTGGCCGGATACTCGCGATCGGCCCGCATGCGCTGGCGTCGCCTCTTTTACGTGTTCGTCGTGTACGGCTACGTGGTGGAGACCACCCAGGCATTCCGCGGCCTGGACCCGCGGTTCAGCGACGAAGGCGAACAGATCGACGCCATCACGGGCGCGGTTTTCGGGGTCACCGCGCTGCTGAACACCGTTCTGTTCGTGGTGCTCGGGCTCCGATTCTTCCGCAGCACCGTCTTGGAGGATCGACCAGTCCTGCGGCTCGGCATTCGCTACGGCGTCGTCGCGGTCATGTTGTCCTTCGCGGTCGGCAGCATCATGAGCGTTCTGAACGGTCGGGAGGTCGGCGACGAGGGCAATCTTCTCATCGCGCACGCGCTGGGTGTGCACGGCATCCAAGTCCTTCCCGTCGTCGCGCTCGCGGTGGGTGCGTGCCGCGCCGGAACGAGACCGCCCACGTGGGTGCATGTCGCGGGCGTCGCATGGCTCGTGGCGTGCGTTGCGGCGTTGCTCCAAGCACTGATGGGCGACCCGCCGTTCGAACCGTCGGCGCTGACCGCGCTGATCGTCGCTGCGCTCGCGGTCTTCAGCGCGATCGCCGCGATGGGCGTCAGTTCATACGCGTTTGCCAGAGCCGACGAACCGCGCAGCACTGTTCAGGTGCCGCCGGTCAGGTAGGCGGCTTCGATCCTGTCGAGTTGGCCCACAACTTCGTCGGAGGTGCCGCTCAGCACGATGCGGCCGCGCTCCATCAGGTAGACGCGATCCGCGACCTTGAGGGCTTGGCGCACGTGTTGCTCGACGAGGAGCACCCCGATGCCGCGTTCGACCGCCGCGTCGCGGACCGCCTTGAGCAAGTTGGCGACGATGATCGGGGCCAACCCGAGCGACAACTCGTCGGCGAGGAGCACCTTCGGTTCGCGACCGAGTGCTCGCGCCAATGAGAGCATTTGTTGCTCGCCGCCCGAGCAGAGCCCGGCGCGACGGTCCATGATCCGCTCGAGCGCGGGGAAGTACTCGAACGCGACCTTCGGCGAAACGGCGGCCAACTTCAGATTGTTCGCGACCGACATGTCCATGATCACCGAGCGCTCCTCGGTTAGGTAGCCGAGGCCGTTGCGGCAACGCGCGTGCATCGGTGCACGAGTCGGCTTCCCGAGGAAGCGAACCTCGCCTTCGATCGGGGCGAGTTCGCCGGCGAGCGTGAGGAGGGTGGTCGTCTTGCCGACGCCGTTCGCACCGATGAGCGCAACGACCTCCCCGGCGTCGACATGGAGGTCGATATCGCGGATCACAGGCATCTTGCCGTATCCGGCCGACAAGCCCTGCGCCGCGATCAGCGTGTCGCTCACGACCTCACCTCCTCGGCATCGTCGGCGTGGCCGAGGTACGCCTCGCGCACCAGCTGATTGCCGCGGATCTCCGCGGGCGGGCCGTGCGCGATCACCTGGCCGAAGTCGATCACCACCACGCGGTCGCATGTCGACATCACCAGGCTCACGTCGTGCTCGACGAGGAGCACGCCCATGTTGCGTTCGTCGGCGAGCCGCCGGATGAGCCGCGCCAGTTCGGCGCTCTCACGTTCGTCGAGCCCGGCCGCGGGTTCGTCGAGCATCACAACCGACGGCCCCGACGCGACCGTTCGCGCGATGCCGACGAGCCGGCGCCGGCCGTAGGGGAGCTCCTCCGGCGTCTTGTCGAGGTGCGGCTCGAGTTCGAACTCCCGAACCGCGGCAACCGCGGTCGGCGGGAGGTCGTGCCGCCCCGGCCAGAAAAGGTCGGTCACCCACGACAATCGCGACGCATGCTGATCGCTCCCGGCGCGGACGTTCTCCTCGACGCTGATGTCTTCGAACAGCTCGAGCGACTGGAACGAACGCCGGATCCCGAGCCGAGCCCGTTGCGTCACGTTCAAACCGTCGATACGACGACCGTCGAGCATGATCGATCCTCCGCTCACCGGGACGAAGCCGGTCACCGCGTCGATGAGCGTCGTCTTTCCCGCGCCATTCGGCCCGATGAGACCGACCACCTCGCCGGGCCGCACCTGCATCGCAACGTCGTCGACGGCAACGACCGAACCGAACCGCACGGTCAGGCCGGCGATCGACAGCGTCGCGCCCGCGACCGGCTCGACTTCCGCCGGCGGAAGTGGCGCGCGCGCCGGGCGGCGGGTGACCAGGTGCAGCTTTTCCCACACGGCTCGGCCGTGGACGGCGACGTCCGCGATGCCGTTCTGGTGCACGATGAGGATCACGAACACGACGAGGGAACCGATGATGAGGTCCCACTGATCGGCGAGGTTGATCCAGTCTTCGATGACACGCGTGCCCAGACCGCCGATCGCGTTTGGTGCCGCGAAGGCCGCGCCGAGCACATACCCGAGCCCGCCGATGACCGCATTGCCGAGACTGTTGATCGACGCGAAGACGTTGAACTCCGTGTACGTGATCACCTGACCTCGGAACCCGATGAGGATGCCCGCGGATGCGGCAAGGCCGGCCGACACCGCGAACGCGTACAGCTTCACTCCGAACACCGAGATGCCGAGCGACGCGGCCGCGCGCTCGTTCGTTCGCACCGCGATCAGCCGGCGACCGGTGCGCGATCGGCGGAGGTTGGCGACCAACAGCGCGAGGAGTACGAAGCAGACAAGGCTCACCGCGGCCCACGCATGGGGGTGGTTGAACGCGTCGACTTCGATGCCGAATAACTTCACCGGACCGATGCGGGTGCCGCCGTCGAGCGCAGCGCCCAGATAGTTAGGGTTCGCGAACACGACCTCCGACACGAGGAACCCGAGCCCGAGCGTGACCACCGCGAGGTTCACGCCGCGCGTCCGCAGCGCGGGAATGGCGAAGGCCAAGCCGACGGGGATCGTGAGGAGGACGCCGAGAATGATGGCGAGTTCTATCGGGACGTCGGCGCGCACCAGCCGGCCGGCGATCAGCGCGCCGCTGCCGGCGAGCGCCCATTGCGCGAGCGAGATCTGGCCCGCGTAGCCCGTCAGGACCACGATGGACAGGATCATGACGGCACTGGCCAAGGAGGTGTACGTGGCCTGCGCCCAGGTGTCGTCCATGACGCCGAGCAGGACGGCGAGGACGATGGCCGACGCGACCAGGACGGCTCGCATGCTGATCTGTCCCGTGCCGAGCTTCGGTAACCGCACGGCCACGTGCGAGCGCAGGGGGAGCCCTTGGCCCCGTACGACGACCACGAGGAAGATCACGAGGAACGCGGGCATGCGGTCCAGGCCGCTGATGAGATCCTGCCGGAAGAAGTCGGTGATGTCGCGGCCGTAGAGCGTGGCCATCGACTCACCGACCCCGATGATCAGACCGCCGAGCAGCGTCAGGGGGAACGAGTGAAAGCCGCCGAGCAGGGCCGCGCCGAGCCCGGCCACGGTCACCACGATCGTGAACGTCGTCGCCGACAGGCCGGTGAGCGGCGCGGCCAGCACCGCCGCCATCCCGCCCAGCGCTCCGCCGACCGTCCAGGTGAGGGCAGAGAGGCGGTCGGGTGACCAGCCGAGGGTCTGCACAGCCCGTTCGTTCTGCGCGCTGGCGTTGATGGCGAGCCCGACCCGCGTGTACCGGGTCCAGGCCCAGAGGGCCATGGTCACCACGACGGTGATGGTGACCAGGAAGATCCGCTCCTGCTGGATGGTGAGGCCTCCCCACTCGTACACGTCTCGGGGGAGATACGAGTCAACCGGTTGGTTGGCGGCGCCGTAGCGCTTGAGCACGACGGCCTGGAGGAGACCGAGCAGGCCGATCGTCGCGATGACCCGCACGATCGGGGCGGCTCGCCGCAACGCGCGGAGGATGAACGCCTGGAACGCCAGCGATGCGGCGGCGGCGGCGACCACCCCGACGACGAGCGACGGGAGGGTCGCCCAACCCCGGTCGCCCTGCAGGTCGACGAAGGCGATGTACGCCGCGAAGGTGCCGATCGCCCCTTGCGCGAAGTTGACCATGCCGGAGCCTCTGTAGATGAGCACCGCGCCCTGCGCGAACAGCGCGTAGGTGGCCCCGGCGCCGAGCCCGATGATCAGGAACTGCAGAAACGACTTCACGTCAGCGGCCTCCCTGGGGCGAGGAGCCGAGATCGCCCCTCGCCCGACCGATCACTTGGTCAGCAGGGTTCGGGGGCACCCAGTGACGAGCCGCACATGAGCTCGTCGAAGTTGATCTCGCCGGTCTCGACGAAGTTCCCCTCGAGCCCGTTCGGGGCCTCGGCGTCCGGATCCCACTTCCAGGTCACCCAGTGGTTGATGCCGGCCCGCGTGTAGGCACCCGGGTGGTCGAGCGCCGGCGTCCAGTCCTCGTCGCCGAAGATGCCGAGCATCGGCACGCCGGTGGCCTCGTCGAGCATCGCGGTGATCCCCTCGCGGGTGAACTCGGTCATCTCAGCGTCCCGGATCATGCGGAGCAGGCCGTAGAGGCCGATCCACGATCGCATCGGGCTGCCCTTGAGGTTCTCCAGCTGGAGCGACTCCTCGCCCGAGGCGGCCAGGTCAGCGCGGAGGGCCTCATAGACCGGGAGGTCGTAGGTCGCGGGCGGGAACGACCAGGTGAAGACCATCTGGCTGGCGAAGTCACCCAGATCGGCGACGGACGCGTGCGAGGACGAGCCCAGGCTCGTGCCGATGAGCAGGTCGGTGCCCAGCTGCTGGCCCGCCTCGATGACCTGCACGCCCTCCTGCTCGCCGACGGCCAGGTTGACCCCACCCACGTCCTCGGCCTCGGCGGCCGCGATGAACTGGCTGAAGTCGGTGGTGCCTGCGGGAACAGGGACGTCCACCGGGAACGTGGCCTCTCCCTCGTACAGGTCCTCCAGGAAGCCGATCAGCGCCGCGGCGCTGGCGTTTCCGACTCGGATGATGGCGATGTCGGTGACGTC
>JBEVDP010000586.1:0-3315 GCA_040513235.1 Acidimicrobiia bacterium
CGTCGAGTGCGCCGTCGCTGTCGGCCGACGGCAACGGTGTGTTCGACGATGCGTCGATCCCGCAGGGCGGGGGCAAGCGTCCGCTCTGCGGCGTCTCGACCGACATCGTCAGTGTCGACGCCGGCGATTTGCAAGGAAAGAAGTCGACCGACTGGCGCGCCGCCGAGGCGGTGCTGTCGGTCTCGACCAACGGCCGGTATGTCGTCTTCACCACGGCCGCCAAGTTCAACGACGCCGACTCCAACAACGCCGTCGACGTCTACCTCCGCGACCGCGACACCGACAACGACGGCCAGCTCGACGCATCCGGCCGCGTCGACACGAAGTGGGTTGGCAGGGCTGCGTCCGCCCCGTACACCGCCAACGGGATCAGCCGCGACGCATCGAGCAGCGACGACGGGAAGCTCGTCGCGTTCCAGTCGACCGCGACGAACATCGCGAGCGGTCCCGACGCCAATGGCGCGGGTACCGACATCTTCCTGCGCAGCGTTCCCAACTGGACGCTCACGCGCATAACGGGTGAGGCCACACCGTCGAGTGCGCCGTCGCTGTCGGCCGACGGCAAGCGCGTCGCGTACCAAGTAGGTACCGGCGCGACTGCGACCGTCAACGTCGAACTGATCGCAACCGGCCAGATCCTGCGCACCGTCACCGGCACGCGCCCCGCGCTGTCGGGCGACGGCACCGCCGTGGCGACGTCGTTCGGCGGCCAGGTGCAGGTGACCGATGTCGCCACCGGCGCGACCGAGCTCATGAGCGTCGCGCCCAACGGTGCGGCCGGCAACGCCGCGTCCGGCGACAACGGCGGCTGGCGGAACGAAGTCGCGCTCCCGAACACCGGTGCGATCGTTGGGTTCTCGTCTGACGCGTCGAACCTCGGCGGCGACAACGTGGGCGTGCGCGACGTGTTCGCCCGCGTTCGCGGGGGGACCGTCTCCAACTTGGTCGTCACAGGGACGCCGGGCACGGTCGACGGCGCGCGCGGCGTCGGCGTCAACGACGTTCCGCTCGCCGCGATTCCGGCCAACCTCTACACACAAATCCTCGGCAGCGGATTCGTCGGACGTAGCGGGTTCGTGGGCCGCAGCCGGTTCGTGGGCCAGAGCGGGTTCGTGGGCCGCAGCGGGTTCGTGGGCCGTAGCGGGTTCGTGGGCCGCAGCGCGTTCATCGGCACCACCGGCTTTGTTGGCCGCAGTGGCTTTGTTGGCCGCAGTGGCTTTGTCGGCCGTTCACTGCTCGGTCAGATCACCCTCGACCGCCTGTCGATCGCGCTCGAAGGCGGGTGGGCGCGGGTCAAGCAAGGCACCCAGTACGAGGGTCAGCCTGACTACCTCGTCTCGCTCGCGGAAATTCTCGCGCTCGTCCAGGACCCCGGGCCGACTCCGCCCGCGTTCGGTCCCAACCTGTTGTGGAACATGCCGTTCGAGCAGCTCGATCCCGAAGGCGTGATCCTCAGCAGCGTCAGCTTGGCCTCGTTGCTCCTGGGCCAGACCACCCTCGTGAACATCCGCAATGTGAACTGGTGCGAGATCGCCGGCACCGAGATCTGCTCGGAGCCCGACTTCCTCACCACCGCGACGCTGCTGGATCTCGACTTCCTCGAAGTCGACCCTTCGAACATCCCGTTCGCGACGATCAAGCTCAGCGACATCACGCCGGCGCCGGGCTCACCGCTCGCGGCCGAACTCGTCGCAACGCCGACTGACCCGAACTCACTGTTCGGTGCGTTTGCGATCAATCTGCTGTACCGCGCCGACTTCCCGTGGGAAAACCTCCCGCTCGGGCCCGACGGCTTCGACGTCTCGCCCTACGCGACGGGTGAGCGCGTCACGTACACCGCGAGCTACACCGCCGGCGGCTTCCGCGCCGAAGCGGTCACGCTCACGTTCACGCTCCCGTCGGGTGTCACATACGTGCGGGGCTCGGCCCGCTGCACGAACGCGACCGGACCGAGCTGTACCAACCCGCTTCCCGATCCGGCGCCGGGTGCGCCGCTCGCGTTCACGGGCACGTTCGCGAATCCCGGGCAGACCGCTTCGATCGCGTTCGAGCTCGCGCCGACCGGCCTTGTCAACGGCAACTCGTTGTTGCCCGCCGTGCAGGCGACGCTCACGGTCGCAGGTTCCGCGCCGCTCAGCGCGTCGAGCGCGGGCGTCAACGTCGTCGACCCGTGGGCCGGGACGAACGCAAACGACCCGAACAACGCGCCCATCATCGGCGCCGACACGCTCTACTTCGGCACGATCGACCCGGACGAGCGCGACTTCTACCGCATCGACCAGTCGGCGCTGCCGCCGGGCGCGCAGGTGTCGGTGAAGATGGCACCGATCGGTGTCGACGCAGCCGACGCCGACCTGTTGATGGTCGGCCCGCCGTCGACCCGCTTCGTCGGCCAGTCGGGATTCGTCGGCCGGTCGGGGTTCGTCGGCCGGTCGGGTTCCGCGCTCGAACGCAACGCCGTCCTGGGCGATCCCGAGGACGCATCGGGTGCCGCGCTCGCGACCGAAACGCTCGCCGATCTGCCGATCGACGTCCCGCCGGAGAACGTCCAAGACGTTTCCACCAAGCGCGGTACCGCCGTCGACGAGGTCGAGACCGCGGCTACGCAGCCGGGTCAATACACGGTGCAAGTCAGTGGCTTCAACGGATCCGCGACCGACTACGTGATCCGTGTCTCCATCGTGGCGCCGACCGATCCGATCGTCTGCAACGTCCCGGCTCCCGGTGGTTCGGCGTCGGTGAACACCGCGGCGGCCACGGCTGACACCGACACGCTGATCCTCTACAACCAGGCCCGGTTCAACGCCAAGACCGGCGGCGACGTCATGGCCTCGCTGCAACAGCTCGCGGCGGCATCGAACGGCGCGGTGTTGCCGGTCACGACGAACGTCGAGTGGAACGACCCGAACCTGCCCGACCAGTGCGCGGCGCAGTTCGCCAACGCGGTCGCCGGCGACGTGCACGACGCGCTGTTGCCGCTCCTGGGCAGCGCGACACCGCCGGAGAACGTGGTGGTCATTGGCACCGACGACGTGCTCCCGATGTATCGCGTCCCCGACCTGACGGGCCTGCACGACGAGCGCGACTACGCCGAGCAGGTCGGCGGCAATGACGCGATCGCCGACTCGTTCGCCACGAAGTTCTTCCTCAGTGACGACGTGTACGGCGACCCCGATCCGATCGATTGGCTGGGCCGGCAGCTCTTCCTGCCCGACGCGGCCATCGGGCGTCTCGTGGAATCGCCGGGCGACATCGCGGCGCAGATCACCTTGTTCCTCAATTCGGGTGGCGTGCTCGACCCCGAAACCGCCTTCA
>JBEVDP010000587.1:0-5705 GCA_040513235.1 Acidimicrobiia bacterium
GACGAGACGACCGCAACGACGGCCGCGGCCGAGGAAGGCGGGGGCGAGGCCGAGCCTGCGACATTGCGCACGCTCGACGAGGAGTGCCAGGAGGCAACGGACGCGGGCGTGACCGCGCCTGAAGGCTTCAACGTCCGGCTCGTGACCGACATCGGTCGCGTCGACGACGGCACGTTCAACCAGTTCGCGTATGACGCGATGGAATCCGCCGCCGAGTGCTTCGGCTTCGAGACGAGCTTCATCGAGACGCAGTCGGAGGCCGACTACGCAGCGAACATCGCCACCACGCTCAGCGCCAACCCGAGTGTCTTGATCACGGTGGGCTTCCTGCTCGCGACCGACACGCTCGCGGCCGCGCAAGCGAACCCCGAGGTGAACTTCATCGGGATCGATCAGTTCCAAGAGGAGTACCCGCCGAACTACATCGGCGTCCTGTTCCGTGAGGACCAGGGTGGCTACCTCGCCGGCACGATGGCCGCGCTGTTGAGCGAGAGCGGTGTCATCGGCGTCGTCGGCGGCCGCGAGGACGTCCCGCCGGTCGTCCGCTTCGTCAACGCCTACGAGATGGGTGCCAAGGCGATCAATCCCGACATCCAAGTGCTCAAGGTCTACAACGAGTCGTTCACCGACCCGAACAAGGGTGCGTCCGACGCGCAGCAGTTCATCGGTGAAGGCGCCGACGTGATCTTCGGTGCCGGCGGCCTCACCGGCTCCGGTGGCGTCACCGAGTCGACCAACCAGGGCCACTGGGGAATCGGAGTCGACCAGGACGAGTACTTCACGACCTTCAACGGCGGCGACGCCCCGGGCTCGGAGTATCTCGCCACCTCGGCGATGAAGCGAGTCGACCTCGCGGTCTTCCGCAACATCGTCGCCGCGATGGACGGCTCGTTCGCCGGCGGCATCTACACCCTCGACGCCGAGAACGACGGCATCGTCTACGCGCCGTTCCACGACGCCGACATCCCCGAGGACGTTGCCGCGCAGCTCGAAGAGGTGCGGCAGGGCCTGGCTGACGGCTCGATCGACACCGGGGTGGACCCGGTGACGGGGTTGCCGAACTGATCCAGCGCAATCAGATGATTCCTGGGGCCCGCGCTCACATCGAGCGCGGGCCCTTGCGCGCCCGTGACAGGATCACGGGGTGATCCAAACCGGGGGCTCCGGCGAGGTCGTGCTCGCGGTGCGCAACATCACGAAGCGCTACCCGGGCATCGTCGCCAACGACCAGATCGACTTCGACCTGAAGCACGGCGAGGTGCACTGCCTGCTCGGCGAGAACGGCGCGGGCAAGAGCACGCTGATGAACATTGTGTACGGGCTCTCGCAGCCTGACGCCGGTCAGATCTTGGTCAACGGCGAAGAGGTCCACTTCCGCAGCAGCGGAGACGCGATCGCGCACGGCATCGGCATGGTGCACCAACACTTCCAGCTGATTCCGGTGTTCACCGTGGCCGAGAACATCGTGCTCGGAAACGAGGGGCGCAAGGGTGTCACCCTCGACCTCGAAACCGCCCGCGATCGCATCCGCGGGCTCGCCGCGCAGTACGGCCTCGACGTCGACCCCGACGCCAAGGTGGAGGATCTCTCCGTCGGCGAACAGCAGCGGGTCGAGCTGGTGAAGGCGCTCTACCGCAACGCCGACAACCTCATCCTCGACGAGCCGACCGCGGTGCTCACCCCCGGTGAGGTCGACGAGTTCTTCGGCGTCGTGCGCAGCCTCGTCCACCAGGGCAAGTCGATCGTCTTCATCACCCACAAGCTGCGGGAGGTGCTCGCAGTCGCCGACCGCATCACGGTGCTGCGCCTCGGGCGCGTCGTCGGCACCGCCGACCCCGAGGAGGCGACGCCGCAGAGCCTGGCCACGCTCATGGTCGGTCGTGAGGTGATCCTGTCGATCGACAAGGCGCCCGCGAGTCCCGGCGCCGCGCGCCTCGAGGTACGCGATCTGTCCGTCCTGGACGATCGCGGCTCCGTCACCGTCTCCGGCTTGAATCTCGACGTCCGCGCCGGTGAGATTCTGGGCATCGCCGGCGTGGAAGGCAACGGGCAGCGCGAGCTGGTCGAGGCGCTCGCGGGCATGCGCAAGCCGCTGGCCGGCACCGTGACGATCGATGGCGTCGATCTCACCGGCGGCCCGCCGCGTCGCGTCACCGAACACGGCCTCGCGCACGTTCCCGAGGATCGCAACAAGCATGGCCTCGTCGGCCCGTTCTCCATCGCCGACAACCTCGTACTCAACACCTATTACCGCGCACCCTTCGCCCGCCGGATGATCCGCCAGCAACGGGCGATCGAAGAACAAGCCACCGAGCTCATGCGCCGGTTCGACATCCGCGCACCTCGACCCGACGCCCCGGCGCAGACGCTGTCGGGAGGCAACCAGCAGAAGGTCATCATCGCACGCGAGCTCACCGGCGAGGTCAAGGTGCTCCTCGTCGCCCAACCGACGCGCGGCCTCGACGTCGGTTCGATCGAGTTCATCCATCACCGCATCGTCGAAATGCGTGACGAGGGCACGGCAGTGCTGCTCGTGTCGGCCGAGCTCGACGAGATCTTCACGCTGTCCGATCGCATCGCCGTGCTGTATCGCGGCGCGCTCGTCGGCGAGTTCGACCGTTCGGTCGCGACGCGCGATCGGGTCGGCCTGCTCATGGCGTGCGGCAGTGACGACCCGTCGACGATGAACGAGGCCGTGTGAGCGCACCCACAACCACCGAAGAGCGGGCGCCGCGCCGCGGCATGCACCACATGGTGCAGCGCTACTTCGATCTCCAACCCATCCTCGTGCCGATCGCGGCCATCTTCCTCGCACTCGCCGTCGGCGCGGTCGTGATCCTCCTCGTCGGCGAGAACCCGCTCACTGCCTACTGGGCGTTGTTGCGCGGCATGTTTGCACCTGACCGGATCGGGGCCACGCTCGGCCGCTCGACTCCGTTCATCGGTGCGGCACTCGGTGTCGCGTTCGCGTTCCGAGCGGGGTTGTTCAACATCGGCGTCGAAGGGCAGCTGTTGATCGGCGCGACCGCAGCCGCGTGGGTAGGGACGTGGGCGTGGGTGGCCGATCTGCCCGCCGTCGCCGCGGTCGTCATCGCCCTGGTCGCCGCTGTCATCGCGGGCGGCCTCTACGGCGCGATTCCTGGTGCGTTAAAGGCGCGGACCGGTGCGCACGAAGTGATCGTGACGATCATGCTGAACAACATCGCGATCCTGTACGTGCGCTGGATGGTCGGGTCCCAGGACCCGGTGATCCTGCGCGACATGAGCGCGTCGGTCCCGCGCACCGCGACCTTGCCGCGGAACGCCCGACTCCCGGAACTGGTCGGCAGCGAACCGCGAGTCCACGTCGGATTCCTCATCATGCTCGGGCTGTGCTTCTTCGTCTGGTTCATCCTGCAACGCACGACGACCGGCTTCGAAGTGCGCACCGTCGGCGCCAACGCGAGCGCTGCGCGCTATGCCGGTATCGGCGTCGGACGCGTGATCATCTTGGTGATGGCCCTGTCGGGCTCCTTCGCCGGGCTCGCCGGCGGCGGAGAAGTCGCGGGGCAGTCGTACTTCTTGAGCCCGGGCGTGTTCGTCGCCGTCGGCTTCGACTCGATCGCGATCGCACTTCTCGCACGCGCGAATCCGTTCGCGATCGTGCCCGCTGCGATCCTGTGGGGCGGCATGCTCGCCGGTGCGCCGCTCATGCAGCAGGAGACCGGGCTCTCGATCGACGTCGTGAGGATCATTCAAGCGCTCGTGTTGCTCTTCGTCGCCGCGGACGTGATCGTCCGCACGATCTTCCGCATTCGGCACACTGGCGAAAGCAAAGGGGCGATGGCCGAGGCCCGCCTCGGCGCCGAGTGGGGGAGCGTCGCGTGACTGCCGCGGCGATCCCCGCGCGCCGCTCGATGGCCCGCATTGGCCGACTGCAGATCCTCGGGCTGATCTACGGCTTCTTCGGCGTCCTGCTCCTCGCGTATGTCGCGCCGAACCTCGAACCCGCCGACAAGGGCTTTACGTTCGAGCAACCCCCGGACCCCGCGCGTTTCGCGTTCGACCCGCGATCGATCGTCGTCGCGATCGCCATCTTCTTCGTCGCGACCGCCGTCGTCAGTCTCCTCGGCGACCGGTTCGAACGGATCACTCGGATCTGCTTACTCACCGCAACAATCATCCTGGCGCCGTTGTTCCTCGTACTCGCGCTCGCGCTGTCGGAGTCGGGTGACACCAACGTCGTCTCGCTCGCGGTGGAGTCGCTGCGGTTGGGCACGCCGATCGCACTCGGAGCGATGTGTGGGCTGTGGTGTGAACGCTCGGGCGTCGTCAACATCGGCATCGAGGGGATGATGCTCGCCGCCGCGGGTGTCGGCTTCACCGTCTACGCGGTGCTCGGCGACGCTCAGGGCGGCGGCTGGCTGTGGTTCGCCATCCTCGTCGCCGTTCTCACCGGCGGTTTGATCGCCGCGCTCCACGCGCTCGTGACGGTGACGTTCCGGGTGGACCAGATCATCTCCGGTGTGGTGATCAACCTGCTCGCGCTGGGGCTCACCAGCTTCCTGCGGTCGCAGGTGATCGTGCCGCGTGGCATCTCCACCGGCGAGGCGACGTCGGTGATCGACGTGCCGATCTTCTCTGAGATCCCGGTCATCGGATCCCAACTCTTCGCCAACAAGCCGATCTTCTTCATGATGTTCGCGATCGTCGTCGCGACCTGGTTCGTGCTCTACAGGACGCCGTGGGGCCTGCGCGTGCGGTCATGCGGCGAGAACCCGCACGCGGCCGAGACCGTCGGCATCGACGTCATCAAGATCCGCTACCAGGCCGTGATCCTCGGCGGGCTCATCGCCGGCCTCGGTGGCGCTTGGTTCTCGATGGAGAGCCAGGGCGGGTTCCAGGACAACATGACGAACGGCGCCGGCTTCATCGCGCTCGCGGCGCTCATCTTCGGACGCTGGCGTCCGTTCCCGGCCTTCGCCGGCGCGATGCTCTTCGGCTTCACGCGCGCCCTGGGCACGCGCTTTCAGATCCTCGGGGTCGAGGTCGGCGACTTCTCGATCCCGAGCGAGTTCTGGCAGTCGCTCCCGTACGTGGTGACGATCATCGTCGTCGCCGGTGCCGTCGGGCGCGCCATCCCGCCGGCGGCCGACGGTCAGCCGTACGAGCGGTCGAAGTGAACATCCCGTGGGACGACCTGCGGGCCGCCGCGCGCGAGATCGCGCAACGCGCGTACGCGCCGTACTCGCACTTGCAGGTGGGTGCGGCCGCACTCGTCGACGACGGCCGCATCGTCACCGGCTGCAACGTCGAGAACGCGTCGTACGGGCTCACGCTGTGCGCCGAGTGCGGCCTGGTATCGGCATTGCACGCGAGTGGGGGTGGTCGCCTCGTCGCGTTCGCGTGCGTCGACAGCGCGACGGGCGAAGCCCTCGCACCGTGCGGCCGTTGCCGCCAACTGTTGTGGGAAGCGGGGGGCGCGGCGCTACAAGTCGACACCGAAGCGGGGCCCGTGAGCATGGCGTCGTTGCTCCCGGGCGCGTTCGGTCCCGAGGATCTCCCCGCATGAACGCAGTTGACGTCATTCGGGCCAAGCGCGATGGCGGAGCGCTCTCCGACGAGGAGATCCGCTGGTTCATCGCCGCGTACACCGCCGGCGACGTCGCCGACGAGCAGGCATCTGCGCTCCTCATGGCGATCTTCCTCCGGGGCTTCACGCCGGC
>JBEVDP010000588.1:0-3357 GCA_040513235.1 Acidimicrobiia bacterium
GGCGTGCGCGAGAAGGTTGACGCGTTCATCTCCTGGGGCTGGGACAACCTCGGCCACGGCCGCGCCGCGACCGTGATCGACCGCCCGGACGCGGCGCGGATCGACTGGGGCACCGAGGACGAGTCGTAGCCCGCGGCTCCCGCGGGCGACAACTCGAACCTCGACGCGCGAGGCTCGGGCGGTCTCAGTGAAGGAGAAGAACGATGGCAAACGGCCGGCATCAGTCGCTGGCGGGGCGCGCCGACCAAGCCGGGCTCCTGTGGGCAGCCACCAACGCGCCCCTGACGTTCCAACGGACGCTCATGCCCCGCTCGACGATGGACCAGGCACTCGTCACCGGTCTGTCTGCGGCCGCGAACCACGCGTTGGTCAGCCTGATCCAGGAGTCGATCCAGGCCGCCGCGCTCGTCATCGGCGGCCAGGCTCGCCGCCGGCGCGTGCACGAGGGGAGCTGGGGCACCACGTCGATCGCGGCGGACCTCTTGGCGATCGGGACCGGCCTCGTGTTGCAGAAGGCGCTGCCGCAACACCATCGGGAGCCGCTCGAGCGCGCGGGCGCGCGTACGGGTGGACTCATGCTCGCGACGAGCGGCACAGCAGGTGCGATCGTCGGCGTGCTCCAGGAGACGTTCGAACGCAGCGGTGCCAAGCGGGGCCGCTCGTACGCGATCGTCGCGCCCGCCGCCGCCTGCTTCGCGGCCGCGAACATCTGGCGGGTTCGGCGCGCCGCACACGCTGATGCCGACCTGCCACCCGAGGAGTCGCAAGCGTCGCTCGCGAAATCCGTCGCGTACGGACTCGGTATCGCCGGTGCCATGTCGGCGGTCGGCGCCGGCGAACGCAAAGTCGCCGACAAGCTCGCGCAAGGTCTGGCGCGGCTACTCCCCGGCAACGAAGCACTGTGGAGACCCGTCGGCCACGCGGCGTCGCTCGCAGCGCTCGGCTTCGGCACCCGCTTCCTCGCCGAAAAGATGCTGCACCGCATCGAGACGGTGCAGGAGTCGATGGACGCCGCCTTCGACATCGCCCCACCCGACGCGAACGTCAGTGGGAGCTACGAGAGTCTCGTGCCGTTCGACACGCTGTCGCGCGCCGGCCGGCGCTATGTCTGGACGCACCTCACACCCGACGTGATCGCCGCCGTGATGGGCGAGACGGTCACGGAGACTCCGATTCGCGCCTACGTCGGGCTCGGCAGCGCCGACGACGGCGAGTCCCGCGTCGAACTCACGATGCGTGAACTCGAACGCACGGGCGCATTCGAGCGCGCGTGGTTGCTCGTTGCCTCGCCGACCGGGACCGGATACGTCAACTACGCCGCGGTATCGATTATGGAGCTCCTGTCACGCGGCGACTGCGCGACCGTCGCCGTGCAGTACTCCGCCCGCCCTTCGCCCCTCTCGCTCGATCGCGTCGTCGACGGCCGCCGGCAGACTCGTTCGTTGATGCGCGCCCTCCGCGACCGCCTCGCGCAGATCCCCGAGGGCAAGCGTCCGAAGGTCGTCCTTTTCGGTGAGAGCCTCGGCGCGTGGACGAGTCAGGACGCATTCGTCGACCACGGAACGCAAGGGCTCGTCGACACCGGAGTCGACTACGCGATCTGGATCGGAACGCCGAACTTCAGCAAGTGGAAAGAGCGCGTGCTGTTCGACGACGGACCGGAGATCGACCGTTCGCTCATCGGCGTGTTCAACGACATCGGTGAGTGGAACGCCACCCCGGCCGCAGAACGCGAGCGCATCCGGTACGTGATGATCACGCACTATGACGACGGTGTGGCGATGTTCGGACCGTCGCTCGCAATTCAAGCGCCGGAGTGGCTCGGTCCTTCCGAGACCCGCCCGGCACCGGTGCCGAAGGGAATGCGGTGGGTTCCCACGACGACCTTCTTCCAAGTGCTCGTCGACATGAAGAACGCGGCGAACGTTGTGCCCGGAGTGTTCGCGGCGAAGGGTCACGACTACCGCGCCGACCTGCTGCCGTTCTTCCACGCCGTGCTCGGGATGAAGGCCACGCCGGAGCAGCTCGAGAAGATCGCGGAGTGGCTGGAGCGCCGCGAGCTGGTGCGGAGTCAGTGGATGAAGGAGCACGACGTCGCGGGCAAGAGCTTGGCCGCGACCGTCCTGACGCGGCTGATCGATGAGGAGCGCGCGAAGGGCGGGACGCCCGACGAGCGACTGATGCAGGTCGTGCGCAGCGTTGCGTTCGAAGAGTTCGACGCGGGCAGTCCGGGAAAATCCCGCGATTCCACTCCGTGAGCCGGCGCGGGCTTGTTCGCGCGGCCGCGGCCGAACTCGCGGTCGTTGCCTTCGCGGCGGGGTACAACGTCCTGTTCCACCGCGTGCTGCCGCGGCGTACGCGACTTGTCGGCAATCTGGCCGCCGCGGCCGCACTTGTCGGCACCGCGCGCCTCGCGGGCGAAGGCTGGAAGGAACTCGGGCTCCAACCCGAGCGCGTTGGGCGAGGGGCACGCATCGGGCTCATCGCGTCGATCCCACTCGTGGCCGGAGTCGCGGGTGCGGCGACGCTCCCCGCAATCCGGCGCTTCCTCGCCGACGACCGCATCACCGAGACATCGCGCCGTGAAGCAACCTTCGAGACGCTGGTCCGCATCCCGCTCGAAACCGCACTCTCGGAGGAAGTGATCTTCCGCGGCGTCCTCCTCGGCCTCGCGCTGCGCACCCGTGCGCCGGCGTACGCGATCGCGAGCACCTCGCTGCTTTTCGGTTTGTGGCACGTCTACCCCACTCTCTTGTCGATCCAGCGCGGGACGGGCGGCGACGCGGCCAGTGCCGATCCGGCGCGCCTCACTGCGGCGACCGCGAGCGTGGTCGTCGCGACTGCCGTCGCGGGCGCGGCCTTCGCCGGATTGCGGCTGTATTCGGGCAGCGTCGTCGCACCCGTCATCACGCACGCGGCGCTGAACATGACAGCGTTCGCGGCCGTGCGCGTCGGAGCCACGTGAGTCAGGAAGAATGACCCCGTGAAGACCGACGACCGTCCGTCGACCTCCGGGCTGCGGCGGATCGCGCCGCGGTACTGGACGCCGTCGGTGTTCGGCGTCGTCCCGCCCGGCGCCCGCCGGCGCCGGCCGAGCGACATCGTGCGCGTTGCGATCGCCTCGCTCGTCGTCGTGCTCACAACCCTCGCGGCCGACGACTTGCGCTCGATGGAAGCACGGGTCTTCGACCTTCTCACCGACCTCCCGGATTTTGTCCGAGAGTCGGCCGACTTCGCGTACCAGTGGTGCGCGACAGGCACGATGCTCGTCCTTCTCCTCGCGCTGTTGTTCGCGAAGCGCTTCCGGATGGTCGTGGTGTTGCTCGCCGCGGGCGCGCTCGCCGGAGTGATCGCAGG
>JBEVDP010000589.1:0-3319 GCA_040513235.1 Acidimicrobiia bacterium
TCCAAGCCGAGTTGGGCGACGCGATCGTCGAGCACGGCGGCGCGCTGGGGAATCTCGTCGTTCGCGTGCAGCCCGATGAGTGGCGCCGAGCGGCCGAGGTATGCCGTGCGCAACTCGACTGCGACTACCTCTCGTTCATCTCGGCCATCGACTGGCTGCCGACACCGACGATCACCGAGGAGGGTTCGGGCGACACGTCCGCGCCGGTGCAGCCGAAGGAGATGACGTTCGGTGTCGCGGGCTCGGCGGGTCGCATGCAAGTGTTCGCGCACGTCGAGTCGACGCACCGCCGCGAGTGGGGATTCACGCTCAAGGTCGACGTCGACGACACGAACCCCCACGCGCAGTCGTGGGTTGCCGTCTATCCGGGCGCCGACTGGCACGAGCGCGAGACGTGGGAGATGTACGGCGTCGTGTTCGACGGCCACCCGAGCCTGCGTCACCTCTACCTGCCGTCGGAGTTCGAGGGCTATCCGCTGCGTAAGGACTACCCGTTGCTCGCGCGCGAAGTGAAGCCGTGGCCGGGCCTCGTAGACGTCGAGCCGATGCCGGGCGAACCGGCAGGGGCAGAAGACGAAGAGGGAGGTACGCCGGAATGACGCGTACCGACTTGCCGCAGCCCGGTGACCTTCCCGAGTTCGAAGTAGAACCGACCCTCTATCGCCACCTCGCCGACTCGCAGATGAACGTCGAGCTCGACACCGGCGACATGGTGCTCAACATCGGGCCGCAACACCCCGCCACGCACGGAACGTTGCGCCTCGTCGTGCGGCTCGACGGCGAGCGCGTCGTCGCAGCCGATCCGATCATCGGCTACATGCACCGCGGGTACGAGAAACTCACCGAGTTCCGCACCTACCCGCAGATCACGACGCTCATCAACCGCATCGACTGGCTGTCGTCGTTCGCGAACGAAGTGCCGTTCATCGCCGCGGCCGAGCAGCTCATGGGCATCCAGGCGCCACCGCGCGCGGAGTGGATCCGCACCGCACTCACCGAGTTGTCGCGCATCGCGACGTTCCTCTTGTTCCTCGGTGAGATGGGCTTGCAGGTCGGCGCGATCACGCCCGCGTTCTACGGCTTCCGCGACCGCGAATATGTCCTCAATCTGATCGAAGCCGCGACGGGTGGGCGCTTCCACCCCAACTTCAACCGCATCGGTGGCGTCAAGGACGACCTGCCTTGGGGTTGGATCGCCGACACCAAAGAAGCGATGCGGAAGGTGCTCAAGTCGTGCGACGATTTCGACGACCTCGTCCTCGGCAACCCGATCTTCCAGGAGCGCACGCGTTCGATCGGCATCATTCCCGGCGAACTCGGTGCCGCGTACGGCGTCTCCGGTTCGAACCTGCGCGCGAGTGGCGTCGACTGGGACCTGCGCCGCGACGGCAAGCCCTATCTCGCGTACAACGACCTCGACTGGAAGGTCTGGACGCACCCCGACGGCGACTCGTTCGCTCGCTACTGGGTGCGATTGCAGGAGACGCGCGAGTCGGCGCGCATGGTGCTGCAACTGGTCGAAGGCCTGCCCGCGGGCCCGATCATGGCGAAGGTGCCCCGGATCATCAAGGTCCCCGAGGGCGAAGCGTGGGTGAACACGGAGAACCCGCTCGGTGAGATGGGTTACTACGTCATCTCCAAGGGTGCGACGGGCCCGTTCCGCGTGAAGATCCGCTCCGCGTCGTTCAGCAACGTGTCGATCCTGCACTGGGTGCTGCGCGGCGTGTACGTCCCCGACGTGATCACGATCCTCGCGAGCCTCTACTTCATCCTGGGAGACATCGACCGGTGATCTCTCTTCTCGCGTTGGACGTCGGGTGGGAAACGACGCTCGGCATCAAGACGCTGATCGTGCTCGGCCTCGTGCCGTTGACCGCGCTCGTGCTCGGTTACGTCTTTTTGTTGAAGATGATGAGCCACATGCAGAGCCGGCTCGGACCGATGGACCCGGGCGGGTTCCACGGCTGGTACCAACTCATCGGCGACGGCATCAAGTTCATGCAAAAGGAAGACATCATGCCGGAGCGCGCCGACCGGCGTGTCTTCGCGCTGGCTCCTGCCGTCGTCGTGATGTCGACCTTCCTCATCTTCGTCGTGATCCCCGCGGGTCCGCGCATCGTCGTCGCGCCGCTCGACGTCGGCGTGTTCTACGCGCTCGCTGTCTCGAGCTTGAGCGTCATCGGCGTGTTGATGGCGGGTTGGGCGAGCGCGAACAAATACGCGTTGCTCGGCGCGCTGCGGGCCGCCGCGCAGCTCATCGCGTACGAACTGCCGCTCGTGCTCGCCGTCGTCGGCGTGGTGGTGCAGGCGGGCACGATGAACCTCCAGGGCATCGTCGCCTACCAAGCAAACGCCGAGATCTTCGGGTTCGGTGGCCTCGGCCTACCGTTGATCCTCACGCAGTTCGTCGGCTTCGCGCTGTTCATGGTGGCGACCCAAGCCGAGCTCACGCAGCCGCCGTTCGACATGCCGGTCGCGGAGTCGGAACTGGTCGCGGGCTACATGGTGGAGTACACGGGATTCCGGTTCCTGTTCTTCTTCATCGGCGAGTTCGGCACCGCGTTCGCCTTCTCTGCGCTCGCGGCCACCCTGTTCCTCGGCGGCTGGGCGTTGCCGTGGGGCGAGCCGTTCGGCGCCAACGAGTTCCTGTTCGACGTCATCGGGCCTGCAATCCTGTTCGGGAAGATCATGCTGGTCGCGTTCTTGATGTTCTGGGCGCGCTTCACCTACCCGCGCTTCCGTGAAGACCAGTTGCAGGCGCTGGCGTGGAAGTGGCTGATCCCGATCGCCCTGATCAACATCCTCGTCACGGGCGTGCTGAAGGTGGCGTTTTAGATGGGTGGGAAGCGGAATGGAGGCGTCTCGCCGAAGGCCCCTCGCCGGAGTGAGCGGGAGGGAAGAGCATGAAGAAGGAAATCAAGGGCATGCTCACCGGGCTCGGCGTCACGTTCAAGACGATGATGAGGCCCGCGGTCACGGTGCAGTATCCCCACGAGCGCGAAGATCCGCCGACGCGTGCACGCGGCGTCATCGCGTTGAAGGAAGAGAACTGCACCGTGTGCATGCTCTGCGCGCGCTCGTGCCCCGACTGGTGCATCTACATCGAGGGCCACAAGGAGCAGCGCCCGCCGCGTCGTGAAGGCGGTAAGCCCCGCAACGTGAGCGTCCTCGACCGCTTCGACATCGACTATGCGCTGTGCATGTACTGCGGCATCTGTGTCGAGGTCTGCCCGTTCGACGCGCTGTTCTGGACGCCCGAGTACGAGTACTCGGAGCCGCGCATCGCCGAACTCCTGCACGACAAGGACAAGCTCGGCGA
>JBEVDP010000590.1:0-6430 GCA_040513235.1 Acidimicrobiia bacterium
CGGGCCAAAGACACGATGTTCCAGTACACGGACACGAAGTGGGCGCCTTGGCTAGTAGTCGACGCGAACGACAAGCAACGCGCCCGGTTGAACTGCATCCGTCACCTCCTGAGCGTGGTGCCCTATCAGGACGTCACCTCGAAACCGTTGAAACTCCCACGACGCCAACCCGACGACTACGTACGCCCGCCCCTCGAGAACCAGACCTTCGTCCCGGATGTGTATTGAGCGCGAAATGGTGTTCTCAGAAGGAAACGTGAAGACCGCGTGACACCGCGGCGAGCGCGGCGGATACTCGAACCTCGAGGTGAGGGGGAACTCATGGGAGCGAAAGAGAACCTGGAGCTGATCGAGCAGGTCCAACAGGCGAACCGTGACCGGGACTATGACCGCTATGGCGCGCTGCTGGCGGACGACGCCGTTCTGCGTATGGCGGGCGTGCCCGCCGCGATGGGCGGAGTCACCAAGGGCAAGCAGGCAATCGTCGACCAGTTTCGAGCGATGGCCGGCAGCGCAGGCGGGGACTTTCAGGTCAAGCAGGCGTTCGGCGACGACGAGCACGTCTGCGTCGTCGGCAAGATGGTCGCCCAACGCTTCCCGGGCAACCAGTTCCTCAAGGGTTCGGACCGTCCGTACGGCACGTACGAATGCATCGTGTATCGCATCGCCGACGGCAAGGTGGCGGAGCAGACGACCTACCTGAACTGGCTCGACGCCTACGTTCAGGTCGGCCTCGTCGATCCGAGCACATTCACTGCGTGACGCGTGCGCGCCACGGCGGCTGTGGGTACCTCGCGCCTACATTCCCGGGGTGAGCGCGGCCACAAAGACGTCAACCATCAGTGCAAAGCTGCGGTCCGGACTCGCGGCGCGGGTCATGAGCCCGTGCGCCCGCAGGGTTACGAAGCCGTGCAGCGCGGCCCAGAGCGCTCGGTGGAAGTGCTCGATCTCCGTCTTCGAGAGACGGAACGACTGCAGCACTGCGCGCCAGGGCTCCGTGGCCGCGTCGCTCGTCCGCTCGAGCTCCGCGTCGCCGCCGGGGGCGCGCTGGGAGCATGCGTAGAGACCGGGACGCTCGGCCGCGAACCGAGCGTAGGCGTCGCACAGCGCGCGGAGCGCGTCCTCCCCGGCTCGGCCCATCACCGCGCGCCCGAGCCGGTCTGCGAGCGACTGTTGGCCGAGAACTGCGAGGTCGCGGCGCACGCCGTCCAGCCCGTCGACATGCGCGTACAGCGACTGGCTCCGCACGCCGAGCCGGGCCGCGAGCGCGGCCAGCGTCACTGCGTCGGAACCCTCCTCGTCGGCGAGCGCCGCCGCTTCTTCGATCACGCGCTGGCGGTCGAGACCGACTCCGGCAGCCATGTCAACGGTTCCCGAACCACAGCCCGAGCGCCGTGGTGTCCAGGACCGCGGCTCGCGCGTCGGAATCGAGTTCGGCGGTCGCCCGCAACGCGAGTTGCAGCATCTGCTGATAGTTCAGCTCGAAGGTCTGGGGATGGTCCGATCCCCAGCAGACGCGTCCCGCGCCGAACGTCTCGACAAGGTTCGCGACGAGCGGTCTCGCACCGCCAGCATGCTCCGCGTCTCGCAGCACGATCGTCGTCACCTTCAGGTGGATCGCCGGGAGATCAGCGAGTTCGAGCAGTGGAGCGGCGCGTCGATACGGCGGCCCGCCGTCGAGCTCGGGGAACGCGCAGTGGTCGAGGGCCACGACGACGTCGGGCCTCGTG
Source organism: Acidimicrobiia bacterium (assembly GCA_040513235.1). Lineage (GTDB taxonomy): Bacteria > Actinomycetota > Acidimicrobiia > IMCC26256 > PALSA-610 > JANNHK01. The sequence continues at coordinate 1,731 of JBEVDP010000590.1, forward strand.
CTCGCGAGTCGGCCGACCGCAGAGAGGTGGTGGGCAAAGCACGCGACCACGAGGCTCACGCCGCGCGCCGCGGCGGCGTCCCAGATCGCCGCGGCCCGGCCGTCGGTGAGCCACGGCGCGTCGCCGGCGAACGCGGTGACGCGGACACCGGCCACGTGACTGCCGTCGGCGAGCGCCGACAACTCGGCCGCGGGATCGTCGGCGTCGGTGTCGATGGCGGCGATCAGGGCGAATCGGCCTTCGGTGTCCGCGACCACCTGCTGCGCGTAGCGGTTGTCGTTGCCGTAGGGCCCGACGGCCTGCACGATGACCGCGCGATCGACACCCGCGGCGTCGAGGTCGCGTGTGATCTGCTCCCCGTCGACCGACCGGCCGGTCCACCAATCGCGGCCGAAGCCACCGGGCCGGACCGGGAAACGATCGGTGTCGCTCGCGACCACATGGACGTGCGCATCCGTGACTGATACCATCAGACGTACACCTTATATGAACAGGCAAGCGGACGACTGGCTCATCGACGTCGACAGCGACGAGCCCGAGAGACTCATGCACGCGCTCGCCGCGCGCGGCTGGGGCGACGGGCTCCCCCTCATCGCACCGACGCCCGAACGGGTCGAGGCAATGCTCGCCACCGCGACCCGCGATCCCGACGAACCGCTTGCAGTGCTGCAACCGCGGCGCGGCATCGTGACGCGCCGGGCCGTCGCAGTGAACGCGGTCCTCGCGGGTTGCGCTCCTGATGTGTTCCCGGTCGTTCTCACGGCCGTGCGCGCACTCTGCCGCCCGGAGGTCAATCTGCGCGGCGTCAACGCAACGACGCATCCGGTGGCGCCGCTCGTGATCGTGCACGGAGAGATCGTGGAGCGCGCCGGCTTCAACGCCGGCGCCGGCGCCTTCGGACCGGGCAACCGGTCCAATGCCACCGTCGGTCGCGCGGTACGGCTCGTGCTCCTCCATCTCGCGGGGGCGCAGCCCGGTTCCGGTGACGCGGCGACCCAGGGCCAGCCTTCGAAGTACACCTACTGCGTTGCCGAGAACGGCAGTGAGTCGCCGTGGGAGAGCTACGCGCGCAGCCGAGGCGTCGACGCGCCGAGTGCCGTAACGGTCCACTGCGGCGAGAATCCCCACAACGTCCACGACCAGGAAGGCGACGGCGATCCCCGCCTCATTTTCGGGAAGATCGCGTCGGCGATGGCGTCGCTCGCGCTCAACAACGCACCGATCAGCCAGGGCGAATGGTTCGTCATGCTCGGCCCCGAGCACGCCCACAGCTTGGCGAACGCCGGACTCGAACGCCGCGACATCGCGTCCTACCTCTTCGACCACGCGCGCATCCCTGCCGGAACCTTCCGACGTCACTTCAGCGAGCTCGCGTGGGCGGAGTGGATGAAGCTGTGCGCCGACGACCATGCGCTGCCGATGACGGAACACCCCGACAACATCCGCGTCGTAGTGGTCGGCGGCCCGGGCAAGCACAGCTCGGTGATCCCGTCGTGGGGCATGACCCGCAGCGTCACCATGGCGGTCGAAGGATGACCGTGCGCATCTACCGCCCGGACGGCGACGTCGACACCACCGTCGCCCGCCTCGCCGACCCCCTCTCCAGCCTCGCCGGATATCGCGTCGCGGTGCTCGACAACGGCAAGCCCAACGCGGCACTGCTCATGTCCCACGCGGCTGAAGCTCTCGCGGCGCGCACCGGCGCCACCTTGAGCCTCGTCGTGAAGAAGGGCCCGGGCGGCCGATCGGCGAACGCGGCGGTGCCGTGCGCACCTGACGTCTTCGAGCGGCTCCGCGCCGAAGCCGACCTCGTGATCACGGGCGCGGCCGACTGCGGGTCGTGCACGGCGTACAGCGTGCACGACACCGTCGAACTCGAACGGTGCGGCATTCCCACGGTGCTCGTGACCACGACGCGGTTCCGGCCCGTGGTCGCCGCGCTCGCTGCCGCGACCGGCTTGCCCCAGATCCGCGCACTCGTCGTCGAGCATCCGATCGGCGGCGTCGACCGCGAGACCTTGCACCGCCGGGCCGACGCCGCCTGCGACGCGCTGATCGGCCTGTTCACGACCGCAACGGGTCACACCGAACATGGACTCGAGGATCTCCGCACGCTCGTCGCATCCGACGGCGCCGACCTCGAGATGATCGACTTCGACGCCGCCACCGGAGTGATGCGCATGCGCCTCGTCATTCCCGACGCGCAGTGCGCCGAGTGCGTCATGCCGCGCGCGACGCTCGAATCGATCGCAACAGAACGACTCGCCGAGCACGGCGTACGCACGGTCGAGATCGACGATCCGCGGGAGGCGGCGCGGTGAACCTCCAGCATCTTGACGAAATCGACCACCTGCTCACAACGACGAAGGCCGTCCGCCGCCGTCTCGACCTTGCCCGCCCCGTACCGCGCGCCGTCGTGCAAGAGTGCATCGAGCTCGCGTGCTACGCGCCGAACGCGTCCAACGCTCAGGAGTGGCACTGGGTCGTCGTCGACGATCCGAGACTGCGTGCGCAGGTCGCCGACCAGTACCGCGCCGTCACAGAGCCGCCGGTGACGCAAATGCTGGGGAGCAAGGAGGCGATGGGCGACGAAGCCGGAGCGCGGATCTCCCGGTCGATACTGTGGCTCGCCGAGCACCTGCGCGACGTGCCCGTCATCGTCTTTCCCTGCTACGACGTCGCCGCGGCCGAGGCCCGCTACCGCACACTCATTCCGGACCCGGCGCTGCGCGACCGCGGCGGGATCGAGACGCACGAGATGACGTCCGGCATGTACGCGTCGATGTTGCCCGCAGTCTGGAACTTCCAGCTCGCGTTGCGGAGTCGCGGTCTCGGATCGGTGCTCACGACCGCGCACCAGGCTGACCAGGCCGCAATGGCCGACATCCTCGGCATCCCGACCACGTGGCACCAGACCGCACTGCTTCCCGTGGCGTACACGACGGGCGACTTCACACGCTCGCCGCGCAAGGCAGTCGACGAAGTCATCGTTTGGAACGGTCGAGCTCGGTGAGCCCGAACGGGCCGCTCGTGATCCACATCGCCTACGGACCGCTCGGCGACGTGATCGACCCCGCCCGCGCCGCTGCGATCCGCGCCGATGTCGACGTGCGGGCCGTCCCGTACGACCTGAGCCATGCCGAGCACACGCGCCGAGCCCGCGAACCGCACGCGCCGGATTTCGCGGCGGGCGAGGTCGAACTCTGCGCCGACCTGCGCGACGCACTCGCCGCGGCCGAGGTGATGCTGACGTTGAACGCACCCCTCGACCTTCCCTCGCTCGCGCCACGGCTGCGTTGGATCCAGGCCATCGGTTCCGGCGTCGGCCAATTCGTACCGTCGCGGCTTCCCGACGGAGGCATCACATTGACGAACGCGGCCGGCGTCGCTGCTGCTCCGATCGCCGAGTGGGTGCTCGCGCGCATCCTCTCGGTCTACAAGCGCCTCGACGAACACGCCGAGCAGCAGCGCTCACACGTGTGGCGGGAGTCCTTCGGTGCGCTGATCGAAGGCCGGACCGCGGTCGTGGTCGGGCTCGGCGCGATCGGTACCGCGGTCGCGACCCGGTTGCGCGCGTTCGGCGTGCGTGTAATCGGTGTTCGGAGAACGCCGGGCGCGATTCCGACCGCGGTCGACGAGCTCGTCGGCCCCGATCAGCTGCACGAAGTTCTCGGTCGCGCGCACATTGTCGTGGTGGCGGCGCCCGGGACCGCGGCGAACGAGAGCATGTTCGACGCGGCGGTGTTCGCCGCGATGCGGCGCGGTGCGCTGTTCGTGAACGTCGCACGCGGTTCGCTCGTCGACGAGGACGCGCTCGTCGCCGCGCTGCGGTCGGGGCACCTGCGCGCCGCGGCCATCGACGTCACGCGTGAGGAACCGTTGCCGCCCGACAGCGCGCTGTGGGACACGCCCAATCTCGCGATCTCACCGCACAGTTCCGCGTCGGCCGACCGCTATCTCGAGCGCGTCGCCGAGCTCTTCTATGACAACCTCGCGCGCTACGTCACCGGCCGGGAACTCCGAAACGTCGTCGACCTCTCGCAGGGCTATTGATCACGGTCGTCGACGACATGGGCGCGCCGCATGGATCCAGCAAAGGCCGTGTGGGAGTTGCGGCCGAATGCGAATGGCGACGCCGCGGCCACCATTCGTTGAAAGGGGCTCTGGCGCAGCGATAGTGCCAAGAAGCCGCGTGGCGCCACGGTGTTGTCAGAACGTAACGGAAGCACGATTCAGCAGCTCTGTCGTACGTGCGATGAGCGCATCGAACCCGATGGTTCGGCCGGCTTCGCGTTCGGCCTCGAGGTCGTCGCCCGCGAGCATGCCTTCGGCGTGTTCACGGCTGCTCAGCTCCCACGGCCGGTGTACGGGGCCGCGCCTGCGCCGCAGCTCCTCGGCCGCGCCGAGGAGCTGCGCGGCGTCTGCGCGCTGGTCGAGGTGGGTCATCAGCGACGCCACTGCTTCGAGCGCGTGTGCGGTGCACCCGTGCTCGGCACCTTCGGCCACGATGGGTACCGCCTCTTGCAAATATGCGGCCGCGCGTGTGGTTTCACCGAGGCGCAGGCAAATCAGCGCCCGCCCTTCCAAACAGTGCGCGAGTCCGAACGGTGAGTCGATGGCTCGGAACACGGTCTCACCTTCTGCCGCGATGTCATCCGCCGCGCCGGCGTCCGGTTCGAGTTGCGACGTGATCCACAGCA
>JBEVDP010000591.1:0-2603 GCA_040513235.1 Acidimicrobiia bacterium
GGGCGACCGGCATCTATGCCAGCTCGCCTCTCGATCGTTGCCTGCGCGACGCCCGCACCGCGGTACAACACATCTGCACCCAGCAGGTTCACTTCGAGCTCGCCGGCCGCCTCCTGCTCGGACGGGACATCGCCTCCAGCGTGTGGGCGATCGACGACCGCGGTGAGGCCAGCGAGTGAGCCCAATCGCTGTCGACCTCGAGACGCTGCGCGCAGATCTGCACGGGAGCCTGCTGCGCCCCGGCGACCTCAACTACGACCAGGCTCGAGCCGTGTTCAACGGCATGATCGACCGTCGACCGCGGGCCATCGTCAAGTGCGCGAGCGCGTCGGACGTGAGCCGAGGCATTGCCTTCGCCCGTGAACACGAGGTCGCTCTCTCAGTGCGCGGGGGCGGGCACAGCGTCTCAGGGAAGGCCGTGTGCGATGGCGGTGTGATGCTTGACCTGTCGGCAATGAAGGGCGTTCGTGTCGATCCCCAACGCCGCACGGCGTACGCCGAGCCCGGCCTGACCTTGGGGGAGCTCGACAATGAGACCCAGACATGGGGGCTGGCGACACCGCTCGGTGTGATGTCGAGGACCGGCATCGCCGGGCTCACCTTGGGCGGCGGTTTGGGCTGGCTCAACGGCGCACACGGCCTCACCTGTGACAACCTTCTCGCCGCCGACCTTGTCACCGCCGACGGACGGCTACTCACGGTGAACGACAAAGAGAACGACGACCTGTTCTGGGCCATTCGCGGTGGCGGCGGCAACTTCGGAGTCGTGACCTCGTTCCGCTACCAGCTTCATCCCGTCGGCCCCGTGCTCGCCGGCGGCCTCACGTATCCGTTGCACGAAGCGTCGAAGGTCCTGCCGTTCTACGACCAGTTCGCCAAGTCCGCACCCGACGAACTGTCGACCGCTGCATCGCTCGCGTTCGACCCGTCGGGGCAGCCGACGATGACGATCGTGGTGTGCTACAGCGGGCCGATCGAAGCTGGGGAGAGAGCCCTGCATCCCCTGCGCGCCTTCCGCACCCCGTTGCAAGACAGCATCCAACCCACTTCCTACCGGACGCTGCAAAGCGCCCCCGACTCCGGCTTCCCCACCGGTCGACGCCACTACTGGAAATCCGCATTCCTTCGGCACCTCACCGACGAAGCGATCGACGTGATGAGGCGGTTCATCTCCCGCGTGCCCTCCGCTGCGACCGGCGTCGGTCTCCAACACATGCACGGAGCGACAACCCGCATCGATCCAGCCGCCACCGCCTTCGCCCATCGAGCCGAGCAATACGACTTCCTCATCGCCTCGCAGTGGTCCGACGACGCCGACTCAGCACGCAACATCGAATGGACCCGAGCCTTCTTCGAAGCCATGCAGCCACACCTCGAGAACGCCGTCTACGTCAACAACCTCGGCGACGAAGCCGACGCACGCGTACGCGCCGCCTACGGCGCCAACTACCAACGGCTTGCTCACCTAAAGGCGACCTACGACCCCGACAACGTCTTCCGCTCGAACCACAACATCAAGCCAACCCCCGTCGGCCCGCAACCCGACACGACGGGCCGCGCTGCACCTCCCACCGAAAGCGTTGCGCACCGATCCGGCGACGTGGCGACAGTTCGGTCGGCCTCACCCGACGGGCCCGTGCTGCCAGACAAAGCACGACAGGAGCATCCCGCTATGACCGATCTACACCCCAATGTGCTCACCTACCTCGCCGCAATGGCCGCCTTCAACCGCCACGACCTGACAACGGTCGCCGAGCACGTGCATCCAGACTTCGTCTACCGAATCCCCGGACGCTCCAAGATCGCCGGCGAGTTCCACGGCACCGACGGCTTCGTCGAAGCCCTCACCCGATTGCGCGATGAATCGGACGGCACCCTCGAACTCACGCCGGTGGCCGTACTCGCCGACGACGAGCACCTCCTCGCGCGCGCACGCGTCACCGCCACACGAGGCGGCAAACAACTCGACACAGAGAACTGCTACGCCTTCCGATTCGTCAACGGCAAGGTCGCCGAAGGACAGGTCTTCCTGTCCGACCCTGAACAAGTCGACGACTTCTGGGCCACGACGGAGCAACCAGACGACGACAACATCGCGACGCAGTGACATTCACGGCGAGGCGGCCGCCAAGCTCCCAGAGGCGTGCGCCGTCCTGGCCGACCGCGAACGAAACCCGACGTCTCCGCCGCTTGCACTCAGCCCTACCGCTCACTTTCGCGAGCGCGACATCGCGCGTTCGGACTCAGCAGGTCGGTCACGGGCTCCAGGCGGCCGCGCTCAGAACGGCTCTGGGCGCGCCGCCGCAGACGTCCACATGTCCCAAAACGCGCCCAGTTCGGCACCGAAGTGCCCATGCTGAGCCCGAAACGCACGGCCCTACCCGCGAGACACGAGAAGCCGTGAGCGACGCCAGGCACCTTGTCCACCATCCGGCGATCAGGGACAGCTCGCGCGCTGGTCGATCGATCGGACATCACCCCTGGCCCGTATCGTGCCCGGGTGACCGAGCGAGCGACGCGCAGTGTCTACACGGTGTTCATCCTTGCCGGGGTCTCGATCGCGTCGTTGTTGTCGCGGGTGCCGCAGATCCGCGATCTGCTCC
>JBEVDP010000592.1:0-4228 GCA_040513235.1 Acidimicrobiia bacterium
GCGCAGGAGGACGCTCGGCGGTGCTCCGAGGAGCTCGTCGACGTGCTCGTGACGATCCACGCCGTCGACTACAACGCCGTCGGCCTCTCCGACTTCGGCCACCCCGACGGCTATCTCGAACGCCAGGTACGCCGCTGGGGCGAGCAGTGGGAACGCTCGAAGACGCGGGAACTGCCCGCCATCGACGAACTCGCGCGCCGGCTCCGTGCCGCGCTCCCCGAGTCTCCCCCGCCGACGATCGTGCACGGCGATTACCGCCTCGACAACACCATGCTCGACCCTACCGACGCGGGTCGTGTCGTGGCGGTGCTCGACTGGGAGATGGCAACGCTCGGCGACCCGCTCGCCGACGTCGGGCTGTTCCTCGTCTACTGGGCGCGCGACGACGCGGTAACGGTCGGCGCAACGATCGACACGAGCCGCGGCTTCATGAACCGTGGCGAGATCGTCGACCGCTACGCGGCGGAGTCGGGACGAGACGTGAGCCAGCTCGACTTCTACGAAGCGCTCGCGTCCTACAAGCTCGCCATCATCCTCGAAGGCATTCACGCGCGCTTCTTGATGGGCAAGACGCTCGGCGAGGGCTTCGACCACATCGGCAACATGGTCGAAGTTCTCGTCGTCGGCGCGCTCGATCAAGCGTCGCGCTCGTCGATTCCTGGTCTCAAGGGTTGACACCGGCGTGATGTCGGGGCGCGAGATCGCGCTCGTCGGCGTCGGAGGCGCGATCGGCACGCTGATGCGTTACGGCGCGATCCGAGCGTTCCCGATCGAGCCGGGATCGTTTCCCACGACCATCCTCGTCGTGAACCTCATCGCGTCGATCGCGCTGGGCTATCTGCTCGCCGTCCTCTCACACCGTCCGGACCTCCGCACGCTGCTCGTACCGGGCGTGGTCGGCGGTTTCGGCACGCTCTCGCTCGTCGCGGTTGAAGTGGTCCAGCTCTGGGACGGCGGCCACGCGCTCACGTCGGTTACGTATCTCCTCGCCACAGTGGCCGGCGGCATCGTGTGCGTCATCGCCGGACTGGCACTCGGTCGACATCCCATCCTGCGCCCACCGATGCCCGAGGAAGACATGTTGTGATCTTCGTGGGCGTCACCATCGCCGGTGCGGTCGGTGCGATGTCGCGCGCCGCGATCGAGCGGTGGTTCGACCACCACTTCGGTCCATCGGACCTGCCGGTCGCGTTCTACGTCATCAATCCGCTCGGCGCCTTTCTGCTCGGCCTTGCGACCGCGTACGCCGAGCACGCGACGATCTCGGACGACACCCGCCTCGTGGCCGGCGTCGGCTTCTGCGGCGCGTTCACCGTGGTCGGGCCGTTGACGTTCGACTCGGTGCGCCTGTTCGTCGAGGGCCACGCGGGCCGGGCGGGCGCGAACCTCGCCCTGGGTACGCTCATCCCGCTCGCGGCGGCCGCGGCCGGGCTGGCACTCGGCTGACGGAAGGAATCACGCTCATGGGTGTGCTCGACGGCGTCAAGGTGCTCGAGGTCGCGGAGCAGGGCTTCGTGCCGTCGGCCGCGGCAATCCTCGCCGAGTGGGGCGCCGACGTGGTGAAGGTCGAACGCCCAACCGGCGACCCCCTGCGCAGCTACGCGAAGCTCGGCGTGGTGCCGCACGTCGAGGGCTTCAACATCCTCTTCGAGCAGTTCAACCGCAACAAGCGCGGCATCGCGGTCGATCTCCAGCACGACGACGGCCGGCGCACCCTCGACGAGTTGATCGCGTGGGCCGATGTGTTCATTACGAGCTACCTCCCGTCGACCCGCACGAAGTTGCGGCTGATGCCCGACGACGTGTGGAAGGTCAATGCGCGCTGTGTGTACGCGATCGGCAGCGGGCAAGGCCTCGAAGGCCCCGATTCCGACCAGGGCGGGTTCGACTTCGTGTCGTTCTGGGCGCGCGGTGGCCTCGGTCACATCCTCACGCCGCAGGGCGGTCCATTGGTGATGTCCCGGGGAGCGATCGGGGACGCGCCGAGCGGCGCGTTTCTCGCGGGCGGAATCGCGGCTGCGCTCGTGAAGCAAGCGCGCACAGGAGAAGGATCGCTCGTCGACGTGTCGTTGTTGGGTGCGGCTGTGTGGACGTTGTCGGTCGACCTCGTGGCCACCGCGGCGACGGGCGTCGAAGCCGCACCGCATGCGCCCGGCTCCGCGTTGAGTGGGACGGTGCTGATCGGGTCGTACCGGACCGCCGATGACCGCTGGTTCGTGCTCAATATGCTCGATCAGGCGCGGTACTGGGAACCGACGTGCCGGGCGCTCGGGCTCGACGCGCTGCTCGACGATCCCGGGCTCGCGACCGACGAAACCCGCGCGGCGCGTGTGCACGAGTTGCACGACACGTTCACCGCCCGGATCGCGGCGCTCCCGCTCGCGGACCTGAAGGTTCGATTTGCCGCTTACGACACGATCTGGTCGACGATGGCCTCGCCGACGGAGGTGATCGCCGATCCGCAAGTGGAGGCCAACGGCTATTTCCCACGTGTGCCCGACCACGCGACCGCGCGGCTCACTTCGGCACCCGCGCAGATCGACGGCGCGGGGCTCGACATTCGCCGGCGCGCACCCGAGGTCGGCGAGCACACCGACGAGGTCCTGGGCGAGGTCGGCTTCGACGCTCGCACTATCAGCCAGCTGCGAGAGGCAGGTGCCGTGTCATGAGATCGCCCGTACCGCGGCCCGCGGTGATCTGGGCCGTGGGCCTGAACTACCGCGACCACGCAGCGGAGACCGGCCGTGATGCGGCCGCGTTCCCGACGTTGTTCACGAAGTCGCCCCGCTCGGTCATCGCGCCCGACGAACCGATCGTCGTCCCGTCGCACGTCACCCAACCCGACTACGAGGGCGAGCTCGCCGTCGTGATCGGGCGCCGGTGTCGCGACGTGCGCGAAGCAGACGCGCTCGACGTGATCGCGGGCGTCACGGTCGCCCACGACGTCTCCTCCCGTGACCATCAGTTCACCACGGGTCAGTTCTCGTGGTCGAAGTCGTTTGACACGTTCTGTCCGCTCGGTCCCGAGGTCGTCTCCCTCGACGAGATCGACCTCGCCGGCGGGCTCCGGATCGAGACGCGCGTGAACGGCGAAGTGCTGCAGTCGGCCTCGACATCCGATCTGATCTTCGACGTCCCGTTCCTTGTGCGCTGGATCACGCAGGGCACGACGCTCGAAGCCGGCGACGTGATCCTCACGGGGACACCGGCGGGCGTCGGCGCCGCGTGCACGCCCCCGCGCTGGCTGGTCGACGGCGACATCGTGGAAATTACGATCGAAGGTGTCGGCACCCTGCGCAACCCCGTGGTTCGCGCCAACACATAGGGTGAGTTTGTGACGGTCCGCTGGGATACCCGCCCACAGTTGGAGCGGCCTGCAATGGTGGCCGCGTTCAGCGGCTGGAACGACGCGGGCGATGCCGCGACCGACGCGGTGCGGTGGCTGGCGCGTACGTTCCGGGCGGTTCCGTGCGCGACGTTGGATCCCGAGGAGTACCTCGATTTCCAGGCTGCGCGCCCGACGGTCGAACTCATCGACGGTGTCGTGCGCGCCGTGAACTGGCCCGCGCTTTCGTTCTCCAGCGCTCGGATTCCGGACGGCCGCGACCTCGTTCTCCTGCTGGGCACGGAGCCCAATCTCCGCTGGCGCACGTTCTGCGCCGACGTGCTCGCGGTGGCCGACGAGACGAGGTGCGAAACGGTCGTGACCTTGGGCGCACTCCTCGGCGACACCCCGCACTCGCGGCCGGTGCGATGCACGGGCTCGGCCACCGACGAGGTGTTGGCCGCCCGGCTCGGGATGGAGCGATCGCGATACGAGGGCCCCACGGGAATCGTCGGCGTGCTTCACGACTCGGTGCGACAGGCCGCGTACGCGTCGGCGTCGATCTGGGCCCCGGTGCCGCACTACGTCGCGTCGCCGCCGAACCCGAAGGCAACGCGCGCGCTGCTCGACAAACTCGCCGCGCTCCTCGACCTCGGCCTCGATCTCACCGACCTCGACATCGCGGCCGCGGCCTGGGAGCGTTCGGTCGCCGACGTCGTCGCCTCCGACTCGGACGTCGCGGGCTACGTCGACCGGCTGGAGTCCCGCTACGACCAGGGCCTCGCCGGCTACGTCGTCGACGACGAAGACGAAGACGACGAAGACGAGGACGAAGACGACGAAGACTGGTTCGACGAGGACGAACTCCCGTCGGGCGACACCCTCGCCGAAGACTTCGAGCGC
>JBEVDP010000593.1:0-3507 GCA_040513235.1 Acidimicrobiia bacterium
CACCACCGAGCCCGAGGGCAGCGATGGCGAGGCTCGTCGCGTCTTGGTCGTCGTCGGCGGCCAGCACGGCGCGTTCGAACAGCTCGCGCGCGGAGGCAAGGCGTCCGCAGCGCAACACGGCCTGCGCGTGTGCCGCAAGCAACGCAGCCGACGGACGCCCGAGGCCGGCGGCCTCGTGCGTTTCGCACGCCGCCGCGAGCAACTCGGCGGCGCGTTCGGCCTCGTTGGTCGCGACGAGTGCGGCAGCCGCGTCCTGCGCAATGCTGATCGCGAGGTAGCCGTCGCCGGCCGACAGCCGCGCGGCGGCGAGCGCGTGCCGGGCGCGGCGGTACTGCCGTTCGGTCGAGGGCGCACCACGTTCGAGCAACACCGCCGCGCGCAGGTTGATGTCGACGATGCCGTCGTGCCCGACCGTGTGCTCGAGTGCCGCCCGGACCTGCTCGTGCGTGAAGGTCATGCCGTCGGGAAGCTGCACCGTTGCGAGGCCGAGCCGTTCCAGCTCGGTCGCGAGCGCGAGCGGGTTGATGCCCTTGTCGACTGTGATCGCGCCAACGTCGCTCAGGCGCGGCGAGAAGTCCAAGACCGCGGCACATGCGGCCGCGAAGAGCATCTCGGGTGAGAGCTGCGCGAGGCGACGGTCGACAACCGAACGCACGACGCCGTCGGCGCCCATCGCGCTGTCGGCGACGCGGCGCACCTCGAACGGGAGCCCGCCTGTCGCGGCGACGACGAACGCGATGTCGGCGTCAGAGACGCCTTCGACACCACGCGCAGCGAAGATCTCGGCCGCCTCTACGGCACCGAAGCCGTGCAACGCAATGCTGGTCGCGTCGCGGTCGAGCGCGTCGAGTTCGGGCAGGGGTTGATGTGCTACGACGAGGACAAGCGGGAGACCGCGCACATGCCGCGCGACGAACTGCGCGAGTTGAAGCGTGGCCTCGTCGGCGATGTGCGCGTCGTCGAGGATGACGACGTTCGGTCGCTCCTCGGCCAACTCGCGCAGGTGGTTGACGACCGCGGCGCAATGTGCGAACCACTCGGGGCTGTCGGGAGCGGGCGGGTGGCGGAACAACCCGTCGGTTTCCACGTTGCCGAGTTCGGCGAGTGCGTGCTGCCACGGCCACAGCGGGGGCGTGTCGCGCGTGGGACCGCACGAGCCCCAGCCGACGCCGAACCCTTCTTCGGCGGCGACCTCCGCGAGCGCCTCACAGAACCACGTCTTTCCCATACCGGACATGCCCGTGACGGCGAGCACGCTGCCCCGACCGGCCCGAGCCGTGTCGCGTGCGAAGGCCGCGGTGGCGAATTCTCGGGAGCGTCCGACGCCTCGCTGCGGGGACGGGTCCACCAGCGACATCCGATTCCGGGGGCCGATTGTGCGGCCGGTGCTGCCCGTGTGCCGTCCCCGCGGCACACCAAGGCACACCAACGGCACGCGTAGGTCTTATATGACGGCGACAAGCTACTACCTGGGTATCGACCTCGGCACCACGTTCACGGCCGCCGCGGTGCACCGAAACGGTCGGACCGACATCTCGCCGCTGGGCAATCGAGCAGCTGCGATCCCGTCCCTCGTGTTCCTGCGGGACGACGAAACCGTGCTCACCGGCGAAGCGGCAGAACGGCGGGGCCTGGCCGAACCGGCTCGTCTCGCTCGCGAGTTCAAGCGCCGGGTCGGCGACAGCGTCCCGATCATGCTGGGTCAGGCGCCCTACTCCGCCGAGCGACTCATGGCGGCCCTCCTGAAGGACGTCGTCGCCGCAGTCGCCACGCGCGAAGGCGCGCCGCCGGCTTCAGTCGCTGTCAGCCACCCCGCGAACTGGGGTCCGTTCAAGATCGATCTCCTGCACCACGCGCTCGACCTTGCCGGCGTGCGCGCGGTGACGCTGTTGACCGAACCGGTCGCGGCCGCGATGCATTACGCGTCGACGGAACGCATCGAACCGGGTTCGGTCGTCGCGGTGTACGACCTCGGCGGCGGGACGTTCGACGCCGCGGTGCTGCAGAAGACCGAGACGGGCTTCGTCACCCTCGGTGAGCCGGAGGGAATCGAACGGCTCGGCGGCATCGACTTCGACGAAGCGGTGATGGCGTACGTGCGCACCGCGTTGAACGGGAAGGTCGAAGAGCTCGACGGCCGCGACCCTACGGTGCGCGCCGCGCTCGCACGGCTGCGCCAGGAATGCGTCGCGGCAAAGGAAGCGTTGTCGTTCGACTCGGACACGACCATCTCGGTGCTCCTGCCCAACGTCCAGACCGACATCCGGGTCACGCGCGCCGAGTTCGAGCCCATGATCCGCGCCGCGATCAGCGAGACGATCGAAGCGCTCCGACGCGCCGTCGAGCGCGCCGGCGCCCGGCCCGACGATCTGGCCGCGGTGCTCTTGGTCGGCGGCTCGTCGCAGATCCCGCTCGTCGCCGAATCGGTGTCGAACGCGCTCGGTCGTCCGGTCGCCGTCGACGCGCACCCGAAACACTCGATCGCGCTCGGTGCCGCGATCGCCGCGGCAGGGAGTGGAGCCGAGCAAAGCGATCGCGTCGCGCCGCAGCGCACGCTGGCCGCCGTGGGCGCGCCGACTGGGTCAACAACTGCGCCCGCTCCGGCGCATGCGGCACCGCCGGTCGCCGATGTGATCCCTCCCCCTCCTCCGCCGCCGGCGCCACCCGCGCCGGTACCCGCAGCGCCGGCCGGTACGCCGCCACCTCGCCGCCGGTCGCCGCTGCGGGCCATCTTGCTCGCCGCCTTTGTCGTGTTGGCGGGCGCGGTCGGCGCGTACCTGCTCAGCGCGAGCAGCGGCGGGAGCCCGAGCACCGCGGAGTCGCCTGAGACCACGCCCGAGTCCACACCCGAGACGGCCGCGGACAACCAGACAGCCGCGTTCGACTGCACATCGGCGTCGGGGCGCTGCGCGTTCATCACCGATCTCGCACTCGAAGGTGACCGCTACGTCGCCAAGTACGTGACCGAGGGCTTCGATCCGTTGATCTTCGTCGACGGCGAGCAGGGAACGCAGAACGACAAGCACGTCCACTTCTTCTTCAACACGACCGAACCCCAGAACGCGGGCACCAACGGGAAACCGCCGGGCTTCTGGAAGATCTGGGACCGCCTCCTGGGTGGCGGCGAATTGCGCTTCGACGATCTCACCGTTGCCGATGCGGGTGACGCGACGCAGATGTGCGTGCTCGTCGCCGACCATCAGCACGGCATCGAAGCAGACAGCGGCAACTGCGTGAACCTTCCCGGTCGGGAGCAGAACCAATGAGCGCGACTCGCCTCGGCGTCGACCTCGGAACGACCTGGACCGCGGCTGCGGTCCAACGCGCCGGACGGGTTGAGCCGTTGCTGCTCGGCCGCGACTCGGCGGCGATGCCGTCGGTCGTCGCGATCGACGGCGGCACCGTCATTGTCGGTGAAGCAGCCGAGCACCAGTTGCTCGTCGATCCGGCGAGCGGTATCCGCGAGAGCAAGCGTCGCCTGGGCGACACCGCGCCGATGGTGATGGC
>JBEVDP010000594.1:0-7197 GCA_040513235.1 Acidimicrobiia bacterium
GGCGGTCAGCCGTGGACCGACCTGATGGTGAAGCTGTTGTTGAAGTGGCCGAACCTCTACTACTCCACATCGGCGTTTGCGCCGAAGCACTACGACCCGGAGATCATCCAGTTCGTGAACACGCGCGGCGCCGACAAGATCATGTACGCCGGCTACTACCCGATGGGGCTCGACATCGACCGCATCTTCGCCGAGCTTCCCGGTGTCCCGTTCCGCGATCACGTGTGGCCGAAGTTTCTCTACGAGAACGCGGCGCGCGTGTTGAAGTTGGAGGACTGACATGGCCGGCCCGCTCGCGGGAGTACGCGTGCTCGAGGTGCCGAACATCGGGCCGTTGCAGCACGCGGGCATGATCCTCTCCGACCTCGGCGCCGAAGTGCTCCGCCTCGACCGCGCCGCGCACGTGCGCGCGGGCACCGGCATGCAGGGTCCCGTCGGCCCGCACTCGGTGTTGGACCGGGGGCGGCGCTCGATGGGCATCGACCTCAAGGCGCCGGGTGCGGCGGACGTGGTGCTGCGCTTGTGCGAACGGGCCGACGTGATGGTGGAGGGCTTCCGGCCCGGCGTGGCCGAGCGCTTGGGGATTGGACCCGACGTGTGCCGGGCGCGCAACCCACGTCTCGTCTATGGCCGCATGACCGGGTGGGGCCAGGACGGGCCGCTCGCGGGCGATGTCGGTCACGACATCAACTACATCTCGCTCTCGGGTGTGCTCGCCCACATCGGGAAGGCCGACGGCCCGCCGGTGCCCCCGATCAACCTCATTGGCGACTTCGGTGGCGGCTCGATGCTGCTCGTGATCGGCGTGCTCGCCGCGCTCGTCGAGCGGGGCACATCGGGTGAGGGCCAGGTCGTGGACGCGGCCATGGTCGACGGTTCCGCGCTGCTGATGAGCATTTTCTTTGCGATCGACCAGATGGGTGCTTGGGGCCCGCGCGGCACCAATCTGCTCGACGGCGGCAGTCACTGGTACGGCGTCTACGAGACGGCCGACGGCGGCTACGTGTCCGTTGCCGCCTTCGAACCGCAGTTCTACGCTGAGTTCCTGCGCGTGATGGACCTCGACCTCGATCCCGCGCAACAGATGGACCGCGAGCAGTGGCCGGCACTCAAGGAACGGGTCGCGGCGCTGTTCAACGCCAAGACCCGCGACGAGTGGGTCGAGGTGATGCGCGGCCACGAGGTCTGCTTCGCGCCGGTGCTCACCATGACCGAAGCCCGAGCGCACCAGCACAACGTCGCCCGCCGCACGTTCGTCGAAGTCGACGGCGTCGCCCAACCCGCCCCCGCGCCCAGGTTCGACCGCACGCCCGCCGACACGCCGCGGGCGCCCGCGCCGTCGGGCCGCGACACCGACGCCGCGCTCGCCGACTGGGGCTTCACTCCCGAAGAAGTCGCCGCACTGAAGGACAAAGGCGCA
This sequence comes from Acidimicrobiia bacterium, assembly GCA_040513235.1. GTDB lineage: Bacteria > Actinomycetota > Acidimicrobiia > IMCC26256 > PALSA-610 > JANNHK01. Next base: position 1,421 of record JBEVDP010000594.1, read on the forward strand.
GTCGCGTAGCACGACATCGGCGTGCGGGCGGAAACCGCACTTCCTGCAGCAATGCAACATCTGCAGCAAGGCCGTCGAGCTCGGACCAGAGGTTGCGTCATTCCACGCGAAGTTGATGTGCGTGCGGACCCTTGTCCGGCGGATGTTGTTCGTGCAATGATGCCGTCGTCGGGGCGGCAGGGGGCGGCCCGGGGGGGACGGGACAGGGACGTCGTTGGCGACGCGCCAAGAAGCGGACGTTATGCGACGCGGCCGGCTCGCGAGAGCCGCGTCCGTCATTTCGATCGGTATCGCGGGAATCGCTGCGCCGCGGGTCGACGGCTGTGTGGGAGGAACGCGCGATGAGGAAACTCGTTATCGGTGCCGTGGTGATCGCCACGTCGATCGCCGGGATCGGCGCCACGCCGGCCAGCGGTAAGGCGACTTCGTCAGGGCCACCTGACACGTACGTCACGGCCTGGGACGCCGTCGGCACGCAGGCCTTCAGCGCCGCCGCGCTGGGCCCGACTGAGGGCCACACGATATTCGCCTACGTAGCCATCGCGGTGTACGACGCGGTGATGGCAGTGGACGGCGGCTACGAGCCCTTCGCCGTCGACGTCGACGCGCCCGACGGCGCCTCGGCGGAGGCAGCGGTGACCGCCGCCGCCCACGATGTCCTCGCGCACTACTTGCCGGCGCAGCGAGCCGCGATCATCGATCCGGCCTACTCCGCATCACTGTCCACGATCGCCCCGGGGGCGGCGAGGGACGATGGCCTAGCCGTCGGTGAAGACGTGGCCGCCCGGCTCATTGCGCTGCGCGCGAACGACCACTTCCGGACGCCGGTGACGTACACCCCACCGAACCCGCCGATCCCGGGCGTGTGGCTCCCGACAGCCGCAACACCGCCCATCGGCACCTACATGGGCCTCATGGTTCCGTTCAGCTTGGAGTCGGCAGACGAGTTCCGCCCGGCGGGACCCCCCGCGCTCGACAGCAAGAAGTGGGCTCGCGACTTCAACGAGGTGAAGACGATCGGCTCGCGCGCGAACACCCCCCCGACTCGCACCGCGGAGCAGACGTTGGCGGCCCGGTTCTGGGCTGAAGCGCCCGTGCAGCAGGCCCGTGGCTCGTTCCGCGCGTTCGTGGTCGAGCACGACCTCGACGTGGTGGAAGCGGCACGGTTCATGGCGATGGTGTCCGTGACCTACGCCGACGCGCTCATCGCATGCTTCGAGGCGAAGTACCACTACGCCTTCTGGCGGCCGATCACCGCTGTCAGGGCCGGCGACACCGACGGCAACGACGCCACCATTGGTGACTCGACGTGGGCCCCGCTGCTCCCCGGGACGCCGAACCACCCTGAGTACCCGAGTGCGCACTCGTGCATCACGCCCGCCGGGGGTCGGGTGATCGCGCGGTTCCTGGGCACGCAGAAGATCGACTTCCTCGTCCCGAGCCTGACGGGCCTCGGAGACCGTCGCTTCGCGACGGCGCACGACCTGGAGTACGAGGTCTCCAACGCGCGCATCTGGGGTGGCATCCACTACCGCACGGCGGTCGACGATGGCATCGCGATCGCGAGGCGAGTGGCCAACCACGTTCTGGCCCACCACTTCCACCGCACCAAGTCGTAGCGACCCGAATCTGGCGACAAACCGACGGCGGACCGGTTCAGGGTGCGCGTCCGCGGCCTTCGTGTTGGTCGCGGTGGTGGTGCCAGCAGCGGAGTTCGCAGTTCTCGAGGTTGGTAGGCCCGCCGCGTGACCACCAGCCTGGTGGGCGATCAACCATGCCGCTGTACTCACGAACCCGTCCGCTTGCCATTCGCGCGTTCGGCTTCGCGCACCGACGCCAACCAGGCGCACTCGAGTCGTTCGATCACCCGGCGCAAGCGCACGACGTCGGCGGCGCATTCGCTCGCCAGCAGCTTGTCGACTGCCATTTCGAGGTCGGCAACGTGATCGAACATATGTTCGTATCATAGGCCGAATCCCCTTATTTCACAAGGGTTTTTCGCCGCGCGTGACCTTCCGCTCGATCTTTCACGAAGTCGTAACACCTTGAACTCATCGACAATTCACCGGACTTGCAACATGTCCGTGTGCTAGCAGCAACGTTCGCGCCCGCGCGCGCATGAGCGAGCTCCTCACGATCGAACGGGTCGCGACGCTGCAGCGCGTCTCGTTGTTCGGTGACGTTCCCGGTCACACGCTCGTCGCCGTCGCACGCCTCCTCGAGGAGGTGCCGTTCGAGGAAGGCGACGCGATCATCGATCGCGGCGCCGTCGAGGACTGGCTGTTCGTCGTCGCCGCCGGCCGGGTTCGCGTACACATTGGCGACCAAACCCTGACGGAGACCGGCCCGGGTGGTGTCGTCGGCGAATTCGCTGTTGTCGCGCCGGCGCCGCGATCGGCGTCGGTCACGGCGTTGGAACCAAGCCTGTTGTTGCGCCTGCGGCGCGGACCGTTCGAGGAGCTGCTCGACGACAAGCCGGAGATCGCGCGCGGCGTCATCTCGACCCTCGCTCGGCTCCTGCAAGCGGCCAACGGCGCGCAGACGGAAGGGGCGTGACCGAAGCCGAAAGCACGTACGACTCGCCGAAACGGCGAATCATGATGTTGGCCGCGCAAGCCTTCGCGCTCGGCCTCACCGCGGCGTGGATGACGATCCCGGCCAGCGCGATCTTCCTCGCCGAGTACGGTCCGGAGCTCCTGCCGGTGACATACATCGGCGCCGCGTGCGCGGGCGCGGTTTCGAGCTTGGCGCTGTCGTCCGCCCTGCGCAGGCAGCCGCTCTCAGCAGTCGCGACCCGCGTCCTCATCGCACTCTCCGCCTTGCTGTTGGCCTCGTGGGCGTTGCTCCGCAGCGGGGACGCGACATGGGTTTCGTTCGCGTTGTTGGTCCTCGTGCCGATCGTCGTGCCCGTGGGATTTGTCTTCGTCGTCGGGCAAGCCGGGATGCTGCTCGACGTCCGCGTCCTGAAAGCGCTCTACGCGCGCGTGGTGGCAGGTTTCGCGCTTGGGTTCGTCGCCGGTGGTCTTGGCGGACCGCCAATGCTCGCGCGCTTTGGTCGCCCCGAGGATCTGCTCGTTGCCGCCGCAGCCGCGGCCGGCATATTCACCGCGCTGGTGGTCATCACCCGGCGCCGGCACCCGGCCGAGCTCTCGCAGCTCGAGCACGATGAGGCCGCAACCGAACGCCCGACGCTGCGCGCGCTGACCCGCAACCGATACGTCATGCTCATCGTCGGCTTCCAGATGTTGTCCGCGGTGGAGAGTCAGTGGCTCGACTTCCTCGTGTTCGACCACGCGGCCCAGCGGTACACGAACAGCGACGAACTCGCGCAGTTCGTCAGCCGGTTCTCGGTCATCGCCTACGGCACCGACATCGTGTTTCTTCTCGTCCTGGCGGGGGTGCTGCTCCGACGATTCGGGTTGCGCTACGGGCTGACAGCGAACTCGCTTGCGGTGTTGACTGTGCTCGGCGCGATCATCGTCGCCGGTTCGTTCCGCGGGATGGGCGCCACGATCGTGTTCCTCTTGATCGTGGCCGCGCGGGTCACCGACCTGACGTTCGCCGACGGCGCGGCGCGCACCTCGTTGAGTGCGGCATACCAGGCAGTCCCGAACCGGCTGCGACCCGTTGCCCAAGCTTCCGTCGAGGGGTTGGCGGTACCGCTGGCCATCGGCATCAGCGGTGCGGGGTTGCTCATCGTCGACGCGTTGGGGAATGCCGGCTTGGTCTTGCCGATCCTGACGGCCATGGTCGTGGTGGCCTGGGTGGTCGTCGCGGTATTCCTGTACCGCCAATACGGAGTGAGCCTGCTCGCGAACCTCAGGGGGCGCGCGCTCGACCCTGCGCATTTGAGCGTCGACAGCGAGAGCAGCCTCGTCGCGATCGACCGTCTGGTGGCGAGCGCCGACGAGCGCGACGTGCGCCTCGGACTCGACATCCTGACCATCGCGCAGCATCCCGAGTTGCCGGCCCGGCTCGAGCGCCTCGTCGTCGACGAACGCGTGAACGTCCGCACGGACGCGCTCGAACGGCTCGTGCAACTTGCCCCCCACATGGCTGCGGACTCTGCACGCGACTGCCTCGACGACCCGTCGCCGCGCGTCAGAGCCGCAAGCATCCGTGTGCTCGGTGCGGCCGGATCCGCTTCCGACCTTCCGCGTCTTGCCGCACACCTCAGCGACACCGACGCCGTGGTGAAGATGGCAGTCGCATTCGCGGTGACGCGTATGGACGACGACGCGGCGAGGCATGAGCTCAGCGCCGAGGTCGTCCGCCTCGCGCAGTCAGACGTTGCGGAGGACCGCGCGGTTGCGGCCGACATGCTGGGCGAATACGAACCGGGCAGTTGCGTCGACCGGGCGCGACTTCGTGCGCTGCTCGCCGATCGCGATCACCACGTCGTGAGCGCGGCGCTCGCGGCGTTTCGAGAGCCGGACGAAGCCGATCTGTTCGAAATCGCCAGACACCTCGACGATCGGCGAACCGCCCGCGCGGCCGCGGACGCGCTCGTCCGATGTGGCGACGCCGCGCTCTCCGTCGTCGAGGAGGGCCTTCGCGACGGTGGTTACAGCCGTCGCGCTCAGGAGTCACTCGTTCGCGTCGCGCGAGAGATCGGCGGGCCTTCCGCGGTCACCGTACTTCGCCGGCACGTCGCGCATCCCGACCGCGAGGTGGGTCTTACGGTGATGGCGGCTCTGGCCACGCTTGAACACTTCCGGACCAGCGAGCTCGATCTCGAGGAGCCGGCACTTGTCCACGACGACCTCGTGCATGCAACGCATGCCTTGCGCGCACTCGTCGCGTTCGAACGCCAGCCCTCAGCAGCCATGCAATCTGGCGCGCTGCGGGACGAACTCGAACTCCTGCGGCGACGCGTCCTCGCGGCGTTGTCGATGCGCCACGGGACTGACGGGCTGAACCGAGTTGCCTTTCAACTCGCGCAACGAGACCCCCGGTCTCATGCGCTCGCACTCGAATGGCTCGACGTGACGCTGACGGGCACCGATCGCGCCGTTGTCGCGCTTCTCGAGCCAGGATTGTCAGCCCGCGAACGGCTGAATGCCCTCACGGGACACTTCCCCGTCGCGCCGCTCAGCCAGCAGGAACTGTTGATCGACTTGGTACAAGACGGCGACGACAGATGGCGACGGCCATGGATCAAGGCGTGCGCGCTCTACACAGCGTCGGGAATGTCGGAGATCGATCTCGAAGCGCTTGCGGCCGCAGTCGGCGATGCCCCTGCGACGTTCGTATCCGACGACGAAGAAATGATCGTGCACGAGACCCTCACCGCGCTCCTCCTCCGCCGACGCGAACTCGCCTGAGTGCTGCCGACGAGAACCGGCACTGACTCGGGGCTTATTTACAAGTGCCTTTCGTCTTCGCGTAGCAAGATCGCGCTCGCACCAGCGCCCGCGAGCGACACCAACCCACACACGACCAAGACGGTGCGCGGCGACGTCGCATCGAGCAGCAAGCCACCCAATGCGACCGACAACGCGGCCGCGACGCCCACCGATCCGAACACGTTCGCGAACACGCGGCCGAGCATCTCGGGCGGTACGGATCGCTGCAGCGCGGTTTGCAGGTTCGTTTCGACGAGGGCCGCACCGACCCCACGCACCATTTGTAGACCGACGGCGATCGCCATGCTCTGCGCCAAACCCGTGAGGCCGGTCGCCAACCCGGCAACAGCACACCCAATGACGAACCCGGTTGTCGCCGCACCGTGCGAGGAGCGACTGATCAGCACGGCATACGCCACGAGCAAGCCGACC
>JBEVDP010000595.1:0-3386 GCA_040513235.1 Acidimicrobiia bacterium
GTCGCCTGGTCTGCGGCGTGATTTCGATCTCCAACGAAGACGGCGGGCCTCGCCCGCCGGCTTCTCGCAGGTCACACGTCCGGCTCGCCGGACGCGTCAGATCGTGCTAGTGACCGTCGCGGTCGCTGTCGCCCGGAATCAGATCTTCGACCGTGTCCGACACCTTGTCGGCCACGTCGCCGATGCCGTCCTTCACGCGATCGGCGCCTTCCGCGAGCTCGTCCTTGGCATGGTCGGCGGCACGGGATGCGTCGTCACCCGTCTCGCGCAACTCGTCGGCCACTTCGTCACTGCGATCTTGGGGAACTGTTTCGGACATTCGTCGTGCCTCCTTGAAGAGAATTGGGATTGAACGGATGTACCCGCGGTACGGTCGCCCGAAACGCCATCGCCGACGCAAGCGAACGGATGTCGACGGTTCGCGACCGGAATCTAGACTCCGGTCGTGCCGGGACAGATCGTGGCGATGGGCGGGGGCGGGTTCATGGCGGACCGGCGCTCGCCGCTCGACGACTTCATGCTGTCGCTGTCGGATGCGTCGCGACCGCGCGTCTCCTTTCTCCCGACACCGTCGGGAGACTCCGACCGGGCGATCGCCGCGTTCTTCGAGGCATTCGCGGACAGAGACTGCGAGCCGAGCTGCGTGCGTCTGTTCGGAACCCCCGAACAGCCTGTCGAGCGGCTTGCGGACGCCGATGTGATCTACGTGTCGGGCGGCAACACCGCGAATGCGCTGGCCGTCTGGCGCTTGCACGGGGTCGACCATGCGCTCCGCGCCGCCTGGGAGCGTGGCGCGGTGCTCGGGGGCGTGAGCGCCGGCGCGAACTGCTGGTTCGAGTGCTGCGTGACCGATTCGTTCGGTAGCACGCTCGATCCGCTGCACGACGGTCTCGGCTTCCTGCCGGGAAGCTTCTGCCCCCACTACGACGGCGAGGAACTCAGGCGGCCCGTCTACCGCTCGCTCGTCGACGGGGGATTCGCGCCCGGCTACGCGGCTGACGACAGCGCGGCGCTGCACTTCGTGGGCACCGGGCTGCAGGAGGTGGTCGCCGCGCTGCCGAGCGCCACCGGCTACCGCGTCGAGCGGGGCTCGGAGATGGCGATGCCCCCTCGTATGCTCTGAAGCGTCCGCGCTTCCTAAGGAGTCTGTAAGTGAGCGCGTCTCCGGCCGTGCCGCGGACTAGCCTGATGCGGGTGGCCCGCGCCGCGCCGTTCGCGAGAGCAATCGTCGTCCTTGCGGTGGTCGCCCTCGGAGCTGTCGCGCTCGCGGGAGCCGCAGCGCCGGCGACGGCGCGGACGGTCACGGTCTCGGTGGACGCGCGCGACTACGCGTTCTCGCTGTCTCGGCGGACCGTTCCCGCGGGCTCGACCGTGCGGTTCGTCGTGCGCAACCGCGGGAACACCGCTCACGACTTCGTCGTCGCGAAGAAGCGCACGCGCATCCTCCGCCCTGGCCAGCGCCAGACGATCACGGCGTCGTTCCCACGAAAGGGCGTGTTCCGCTTTCTCTGCTCCGTGTCCGGTCACGCGCGTCTCGGAATGAAGGGTGCGTTCGGCGTCTCGGTCAAGCCACCCGCCCCGCCACCAGCTCCCCCGCCGGTCGACACGTCCGACGTCGCGTCGCTCACGCGTATTGGGACCTTCGAGCAACCCGTCCTCGTGACGGCCCCGCCCGGTGACACCCGTCGTGTCTTCGTCGTCGAGCAGGGCGGAACCGTCCGCATCGTTCGCGACGGCACGCTCGTTCCGAGGCCGTTTCTCGACATCCGCGAGCAGGTCACAGCGCGGGGCGAATCCGGGCTTCTGTCGATCGCATTCGCACCGGATTACGCCTCCACCGGCCTCGTCTACGCCTTCTACAACGCCCGCGAGGGGCCGTACGGCGATATTCGGATCGCAGCGTTTCGCGTCGACCCGTCCGATCCCGACCGGGTCGACCCTTCGTCGGAACGGGCCGTACTCTCGATTCCGAAGCCGTACGAGAATCACAACGGTGGCATGCTCCAGTTCGGCGCCGACGGCTACCTGTACGCGTCGGTCGGCGACGGCGATCCGGGCGTGCTCAATCGGGCGGGGGCGTTCGCACAACGACTCGACGTTCTTCTGGGCAACATCATTCGCATCGACCCGCGGCGCGGCGACCCGTACGCCGTGCCCATGGACAATCCGTTCCTGGCAGTGCCCGACGCACGACCCGAGGTGTGGGCGTACGGGCTTCGGAACCCGTGGCGCTTCTGGATCGATTCCGAGACCGACCTCCTGTACGTGCCCGACGTCGGGAGCACGTCGCGCGAGGAGATCAACGTCGCGACTCGGTCGGGCCGCGGGGCGAACTTCGGGTGGCCGTGCTTCGAGGGCACGCTCGTCTTCGACACTACGGTCTCGTGCGACCGGGCTGTCTGGCCGCTTCTCGAATACCCACGGGAAGGCGGGGCGTGTGCGGTCGTCGGCGGTGTGGTCGTCCGGGATGCGCGCCTTCCGATCCTCGCGGGTCGCTACCTGTACGGCGACTTCTGCACCGGTGCGATCACGACGATCGTCGTAGCCGGGGGCCGCGTCACCGACTCCGGGAGCCTCGGCCTCGTCGTGCCCGCGCTGGCGAGCTTCGGCGTCGATGCACTCGGGCGGGTCTACGTCATGTCCCTTAGCGGCGACGTCTACCGGCTCGATCCCCGGCCCGCGCCTTGAACTCGGCCACCCACGCTGCGCCGCGCAGCCCGAGCCAGATCGGCGTGAGCAGGACGTAGAAGACGAAGTCGCCGAGGAGCATGAGGAACCACCACAGGGCAAGCCAGCGAAGCGGGATCCATCCCTTCTCCCGGATGTCCCCCTTCCCGCCAGGAGGAGGTCGGAACGGGTTGCGCAGCGGCGGCTCGCCCGGTGCGCCGTACGGGCTCGTGTGAGAGCGCTTCTCGGTCACGTCGTCGCAATGGCGCGCCGACGGCGCTCGACGAGTCGGATGATGCGCATCGCCGTCTCTTCGACCGAGAGCTCGGACACGTCGATGACCGGGCACCGCAGACGCTTGTGGAGCTTCGAGGCTACGTCGAGCTCCGCGTACACCGCCTCCAGCTCGGCGTACCGCTTGCGCGGCGCACCCATCGATTTCACGCGCGCGGTGCGGATGTCCGCGAGGCGCTCGGCGCCGATCGTCAGGCCGACGATCTTCGCGGGGTCGATCTCGAAGAGCTCCTCCGGAGGCTCGATGCCGCGCACGACCGGCACGTTGGCGGCCTTGTGCCCGAGGTAGCCGAGGAAGATCGACAGCGGCGTCTTCGAGGTGCGTGACACGCCCACGAGCACGATGTCCGCCTCGTCGAGGCCCCTCCCAACCCCGTCGTCGTACTTCACCGCGAACTCGATCGCCTCGATCCGCTTGAAATACG
>JBEVDP010000596.1:0-7291 GCA_040513235.1 Acidimicrobiia bacterium
TGGAGTCGGCGGACCCGCCCGACGCGTTGTTCGTCGCCAACGAACCGATGACCATCGGCGCGCTACGGGCGCTGCGCGAGCTCGGGGTTCGGGTGCCCCACGAGGTCGCGCTCGTGGGCTTCGACGACTCGCCCTGGACAACGCTGACGAGCCCCGAGCTCACGGTCGTTGCGCAACCTGCCTACGAGATCGGACGCGCCGCCGCGGAACTGCTCGCCAGCGAGTCGAGTCCCATACGTCATGTCGTGTGTTCGCCCACGTTGATCGTGCGCGAGAGCGCCTGACGTGCGGTGAGCGCTGCAGGCGCCGCGAGCGGGAGTCGAGGAGGCACCATGTTCGAAGTCGACGCCACCGACGAGCAGGTCGCGTTCTTCCGGGAGAACGGTTTCCTCGCCGTTGATCGGATCACGACCGACGAAGAGCTCGAGTGGCTACGCGCGCAGTACGACGCGTTCGAGGCCGCGCCGCGCAGCGGATTTCCCGACCAACTGTTCGACGTCGCCCGGCCGTACGGCTCCACGGAGGAGCCGGAGCTCGGGCAGTTGTTGTTTCCCGAGCGGCGCATGCAAGGACTCGAAGACACCGCGATGTACCGCAACGCGCGGCGCATCTCGGCCCGTCTGCTCGACGTCGACGATGCCGACATCGAGAGCTGGGGGCACATCATCTTCAAGCCGCCGCGCATCGGTGCGGCAACGCCCTGGCACCAAGACGAGGCGTACTGGGCCGTCGACCTCTCGTACCACGCGCTCGGTGCCTGGACCGCGCTCGACGAAACGTTCGTCGAGAACGGCTGCCTCTGGTTCGTTCCGGGTTCGCACAAGGGTGAAGTGTTGCGTCACCGCCATCTCGGCGACGACCCCGCGGTCCACATCCTCGAGTTCGCGGAGGAGGCCGACCTCTCGAGCGCAGTGCCGGTGCCGCTCCCGGCCGGCGGTGCGAGTTTCCATCACCCCCGAACGATCCACGGTGCGCACCCGAACACGACCGACCAGCCGCGGCGTGCATGGGCGAACGAGTTCCAGCTCGCGCCGGTGAAGCTGGACGTCCCGGCGGACCGGCCGTGGGTGCAGGAAGGCTACGACGCCATGCGCGAAAGGTACGCAGCCCGTTCATGATGGATCGCGTGTGGAATCCAGCTGTCGTCGACCCGAGCATCGACTCGCGCGCGGCGACCTTCGAGAACCCCACCGGTGCGCGCGGCGCGGGCGGTACGGCCCACGGTGGCCGCAAGGGCGCGCCAAACCGAAGGCTCGACGCGGGTGAGCGCGTCGTGCTGGCCGATATCGAAGGGCCGGGCATCGTCCGCCACGTCTGGATGACGTTCCCGCCTTCGCGTCCGGAGAAGATGCGGTCGCTTTACCTCGAGGTGTTCTACGACGACGCGACCGAACCGAGCGTGTCGGTGCCGTGCCTCGATTTTTTCGGGCTCCCGCACGGCCGCCCCGTCGCGTACGACTCTGCGCTCACCGCCGCGCAGGAGGGCCGGGGCTTCAACAGCTACATCCCGCTGCCGTTCGGGCGGCGGATCCGCATCGAGTTGGTGAACGGATCACCGAGGCGGCACATCCTCTACTACCAGGTCGACTACACGCTGCAGCGCGAGTTGCCGGCGGATCTCGGGTTGCTGCACGTGTCGTGGCGGCGCGAGAACCCGACGGTGATGAAGCGTGACTTCGTCATCGCCGAGGGTCTCCGCGGCCCGGGTCGGTTCCTCGGATGCAACGTGGGGGTACGCACGATCGACCACGCGGCCTGGTACGGCGAGGGCGAGGTGAAGATCTTTCGCGACGGCGACGACGCGTTGCCGACAATCTGCGGGACGGGGTTGGAGGACTACGTCGGCAGCGCGTGGGGGATGGGCGCGCACGCCGCGCCGTACGGCGGTGCACCGCTGATCGTCGAGTCGGGCAAGCAACCGAACCCCGACTTCGTCGGCTTCTATCGCTGGCACGTCCCCGACCCGGTGATGTTCGAGCGCGACTTGAAGGTCACGATCCAACAGATCGGCGCCATGTTCTTCCCGGCGGGGCAAGAGGAGCAGCTGGCCGAATACGAGAAGACGAATCCGGTCGCGGGCGAAGGCTGGCTCCGCGACCTCGCGCCCGGACTGCTGGCGTGGGGCATCGCCGAACGCGTTGACGACTACTGCGCCACGGCCTACGTCTACTGCATCGAAGCGCAACCGGTCCCGAGACTCGACCTCGACCTCGCGCTGGCCGACATCGCCCGCCGCGACTACGAGCCGATGCTCCCCCAAGAAGCCCTGTCAGGCGCGGTAGACCCGAGCACGGCCTAACAAGAGCCGAACCTGCGTGACAGAGTTACCGTTTCGGCAATTCGGCCACGCAGGCTCGTTGTGTCTCAGCCGGCTGCGAGGCTGCGCGGTATGCGCACTGAGCTCGACGAGAAAATTGCGACGAAAGCCGAAGCACAAGACGGGGTGTTCACCCTCGTGCAAGCGCGCGCTTTGGGATACTCCGAACGAGAAATCTGGCGTCGGGCTGGCAAATCGTGGTGCCAGATATACGACGGTGTCTTCCGCATGCGGGGTGCTCCCGTCACCAGTCATGGACAAATGCGCGCCGCGTGCTGGGTGGGCCGGTCGCCGATCGCAATCTCGCACCGGTGCGCAGCAGCGCTCTATGGCGTGCCTTGGGGGCGGCGTGGCGTCATCGAGGTCACGTGTCGCCGCTGGGAGCGTGCGATCTATCCGGAGCTCGTCGTTCACGAAGCGACTCGCTTCGACGAGCGCGACATCGACGCGGACACGTTCGATTTCCCCGTGGTGCGCGCCGAGGTGCTGTTGCTGCAGCTCGCCGCCCTCCGGCGGAGTCCGAGCTACCTCGAAGCGGCGATCCACGCGCTCCGCCGAGGGAGACACCTGACGTACGACTCGACGATCGCGACGTTCAGCCGGCACGCGCGACGCGGGCTGCCAGGCGTCAAGGCCTTGCGGATCGCACTCGAGCGGTGGCGCCCAGACGAGGCGGTGACGCAGAGCAACCCAGAGCTCGACCTCATCCAGATCCTTCGTGAGAACGGGTTCGACCCGGTGCCGCAGTACCGCGTCCACGACGAGAACGGGAACTTCGTCGCGCAGGTCGATGCGGGCCTGCCGCAGTGGCGAATCACTGTCGAGTACGAGAGTGACCAGGAGCACCTCGACGAATTCCAGGTCGCCCGTGACGACAAGCGCCGCAACGAGATCGTCGCCGCCGGGTACTTCCCGCTCGCAGCCCGGAAGCTCGACCTACGCCGGGGCGCGCTCGATCTGGTTCAACAGATTGAGCGCATCGCCCGTCGACACGCCCAGCCTGCGTGACAGACTTACCGTTTCGGTAATTCCCTCACGCAGGTTCGCTGGTGGTGGATCCGCTGTACGGTTTTCGCATGGTGTCGCTTGACTTTCGTACTCGGACCGACGACGACATTGCGCCGGTCGATGCGCAGCAGTTCTTCACGGAGCGCCTTCCGGCGCTGCTCGACGCGCACCACGACCTCGCCGCACGCGGTGCAGGCGAGTTGGCCGTCGACCCGTTCACCTTCACGACGCCGCAGGGTTCGTGGACGATGCAGCTCGACGACGGGCGGCTCTTCCTGCGAGATGGCGGCGGCGGCGCGGGTGAAGCGCGGCTCTCCGACGCCGATGTCTCCGACGTGGTGAACGACCTCAAGACGCCGATGACGTTCCTCACTGCTGGCACGCTCGACATGACGAGCGGCAATCTCGGTGACTTCCTCGACTGGTGGGTCGTGCTGCGCGCGCTGATCGACGGGCGCGCCGCGTATACGCGTGGCTCGATCGAGTTCCGTGACCGCAACGGCGACCCGCTCGACCTACACCACGCGTTCACCCCCGACGACGACGACGCCGACATCGCACACTTCCTCAGCGAAGCCGGATTCCTGCACCTGCGCGGCTGGTTCGATCCTGCGGCGATGGACGCGATCTCCGCCGACATGGATCGAGCGTTGCCCACCTACACGCGCGGCGACGGCCGGTCGTGGTGGGCCAAGACTGCCGACGGCACCGACCGCTGCGTACGCATGCAGTACTTCCACGAGCACTCGGAGCGCACCATCGAGGTGATGGAGAGCGAACGCTACGAGCGCATCGGCCACCTCACCGACGACGAGTACGACCGCCGACGCCTGGGCAATCGCATCGAAGCGCTGGTGAAGCCGATCGGGATCGTCGAAGGCATCTCCGACGTGCCGTGGCACAAGGACTGCTCGCTCGGCCTGCACTCGTTCCGGTGTTGCGGGCTCACAACCGGCATCTCCGTCACCGGCGCGGATGCGACCTCGGGCCAACTCCGCGTCGTGCCCGGCTCGCACCGCGCGCTCGTCCAGCCCGCGTTCGTGCGGCGCGAGTGGGACCTACCCGTAATCGATCTTCCGACGCAGAAAGGCGACGTCACCGTCCACTGCTCCTGCACGCTGCACATGTCGCAACCGCCGGTCGACCGGGAACGGCGCGTCATGTACACCGGCTTCGGTCTCGTGGAGCGGAACGCACCGGGCGAAGCGCGCAAGCAGGCCATCGGCGCCATCAGCAACGTGCGCGAGGGCGCGTACACGACCGTTTCGCAGGCACCCGGATACGTCGCGAAGTAACTCGGTGGTCGAGATCCGCACGGTCACGGAGGCGCCGACCGCCGTCGTCGCGTGGTCGACGACGTGGCGCGCGTTCCGGAACGAGTGGCAGCCCGCGCTCGACGAGGTGTGGACGCGATGTGAAACGGCTGTGTTCTGGTTGCTGCGTTAGTCGCGGCCGCGTAGGAGCGCCACGCTGAACGGCCGCAGCTCGCCCCGCGCGATCCCGCTCGCGATCGCAGGATCCTCTTCCATCAACCGGCGGGCCGCCGCTTCGTCGTCGGCTTCGATGATCGCGATGCCCGTGTTGATCGAACCGAACGTTGGGCCCGCGAGGATCAGCGTGCCTTCGGCGAGCAGCCGTTGCAGACGCTCGAAGTGCACAGCCCACACTGCGCGTTCGTCCTCGGTCATCGTCGCCGCGAAGTTCTCACGCGGCGCGTGGATGAAGTAGATCCATTCGGCCACCGCTACTTCTTCTTTCCCTTCTTGGCGCGGCTCGGCGCGACGCGGGGCGGCTCGCCCGGCATCTTCGGGTAGACGGGCGGCCACGGCGCGTCGATGAGCCCGTTCGCGAAATCGCGGGCCGACATCTCGAGGAACGGCTCCAACGATTGACGGGGCGACTCGATGTCGGTCCACGGGTCGCCGTTCGCCGCGACCCGTTCGGGCACCGTCTGGATGGTCAGCTCGTCAGGGACGATCGCGTCGAGCTCGTCCCACGTGAACGGGGTGGAGACCTGCGCGCCTTCGCGGGCCCGGACCGACCACGCGCCGAACACCGTCTTGTGCGGCGCGTTCTGATTGAAGTCGATGAACACCCGCTCGCCGCGTTCTTCCTTCCACCAGGCATCGGTGAGCTCGTCGGGGTGACGCCGGGCGAGTTCTCGAGCGATCGCGACCGCGCCGGCCCGCACTTGGATCGGGTCCCACCGTTGCTCCAGGCGGATATAGACGTGGATGCCACGATTCCCCGTGGTCTTCGGATGTCCCACCACGCCGACCTCGTCGAGCAACGCCTTGACGTGGCGCGCGGCGGCCCGCAGATCGTCGAACACGACACCCGGTTGCGGGTCGAGGTCGATGCGCAGCTCGTCGGCGTGCGTCGGATCGTCGGCCCGCGATGGCCACACGTGGAAGCCGAGACAGCCGAGGTTCACCGCCCACGCGACATGCGCGACGTCCGCGGCGACCAGCGCGCGCGAGGTGGTTCCGTTCGGCGTGCTCACGATTTCCGTCTGCAGCCAGTCGGGCGCGCCATCGCCCACTCGCTTCTGGAAGAACGACGAACCCGTCGCGCCGTTCGGGAACCGCTGCATGAGCACTGGTCGTCCGCCCATCGCGCGCATCAGTGGTTCTTCGACCGCGAGGTAGTACTCGACGAGATCGAGCTTGGTCTCCCCGTGCTCGGGGAACATGACCTTGTCGGCACTCGTAATGCGGACCGTGCGCCCCGCGATCTCGAGTTCGACGTCATTCCCTTTGGGCACGTCTACGAATCTACGCGTTCATGTCGTTCGAGGTGTTGCAGCTCGATCATCAGCGGCAGCGCGAAGCCGATGTACGCGCTTGTGAGCGTGTAGTCGTGCGTCGGACCGTGGGTCGTGCGGGCGTGTACGTCGATGATTTGCACGCGCGCGTCGTCTCGCTGCGCGGTCCGGGCCCGCTCGACGATCTCATGGAGCTCGGTCAGCGTCGCGACTTGCAGCCCGAAGTGGTCGAGTGCCGGCGTCCGCATGAACGGTTCACCAGGTAGCAGATACACGAACTGCGCGAACTCACCGGTGTAGAGGATGAGCGGGTTGCCGCTCTCGCCGGTGTTGTCGCCCTCGGTCCAGCCGAACACCGCGCTGTAGAACGCCAAGATGGCGGCACGGCCCGCATCGTCGAGCAAGGTGGGGTCCATGGTGATCGCGACGTGATTCAGCTTCGCCATGCTCACCGCGTTTCGGGGCGCACCATCACCTTGCCCGGGAGCTCGCCGGCCGCGAGCCGGTGCATGGTCGGCAGCAGCTCGTCGAGGATGATGTCGTCGGGTTCGATGAGCGCGTCGAGCGGCAGCGCGTCGGACACAAGGAGATCGAGGGCAGCGCGAAAGCCGTCGTCGTCGTAGTTGTACGCGCCCATGATCGTGAGCTCCAGCACAATCGCGCGGTTGTGGTTCACGCGGGGCAGTTCACGACCGGTGCCGACGAACACCAGCGTGCCGGCGTAGTCGAGCTGATCGAGCGCGGCTTCGGCGGCACTCGCATGTCCGGAACATTCGAACGCGACTGTGTACGGCTCGGGGACGCAACGGCCCATCGGTGCGCTTGGCAATTCATCGGGCGTGACAACGCGCTTCGCGCCGACCGTCAGCGCGCGATCGCGGCGGGCCGCGCTCGGCTCCGACACGGTGATGTCGTCGACGCCACCGACGCGTAGCACTGCCGTCGTGAGCAGCCCGACCGGACCCGCACCCGTCACCAGCACGCGATCGCCCGGCTCGACGCGAGACAGTTTGACGGTGTGCAACGCGATCGCTGTCGGCTCGGTGAGTGCAGCCGCGCGCGTGGTGAGCGCAGCCGGAACCGCGAGCAAACGCGCGATCGGAACGACGACGAAGCGACAGAACGCGCCGCGCCCGGCGAAGTGATCGGGTGGCGGCTTGCGCAGGCACACCGCGGGCCGGCCCCGCCGGCACGCTCGGCAG
>JBEVDP010000597.1:0-3869 GCA_040513235.1 Acidimicrobiia bacterium
TGGGAGTTCCCGACGACCCCACCAGACGCGCGCACGCGCGCCGCTCCAGTACCGACGCGGTTCGTCGTGCGCCTCGGCGAAACTCCGGCCGGGACCCGCGGGATCGGCGGCGCGCTCGTGGGCAGGCTGGCGAAGTTCGTGATCGTCCGGGTTGGCGACGAGCTGATCGCGAAGGGTGCAGGAAAGCTCGCCGAGCTGTTCGAGAACCGCCGTCGCTAGGGCGGGCTGCGCACGTTCGGCCCCGATGACTACCTGCGGGCCAAGCCCGATCCCTCCGATCAGCTCCGCGCGCCGGATGTCAGGAGGCTCGCGGAAGGCTCATCGCTGCTCTTCCTCCACGGGACGATGAGCCAGGCGCACTCGGCGTTCGGCCGATTGCCATCCGAGCTTGTCGGCCGGTGCTTCGCTGCGTACGACGGCCGGGTGTGGGCGTTCGACCATCACACGCTCAGCCGGTCGCCGGAGCAGAACGCGCGCGATCTCGTCACCCGACTGCGGGAGCTGAACGCGCCGCGACTGACGGTCGACGTGCTCGCCCATAGCCGCGGCGGTCTCGTCGCGCGCGAGCTTGCCGCGCTGCAAGGCGACGACGCGCCGCTGGCTATCCGCTCGATCACCTTCGTCGCCACGCCGAACGAGGGCACACCACTGTGCGACGCGGATCAGCTACAGCGGTTCGTCGACCGCTTCACGAACCTCCTCGCGTTCGTGCCCGACAATCCCGTTACCGACGTCATCGATGCCGTCGGCAGCGTCGCGGCGACACTCGCGCTGCGCGCCACCGAAGGCCTGGTCGGCCTGCGGGCGATGGACCCGAACGGTGAGTATCTCCGTGACCTCGCGCAACGGCCCGGGAACGGGGCTCGCTATCGGGCGATCACGTCGAACTTCGATCCGACCGCGAACACGAAGCTTGGCGACCGGTTACGCGACGCCGCCATCGACAAGCTCTTCGGCGCGGCGAACGACCTCATCGTGCCCACTGCATCGGCGTACGGATCGAAGGAGCGCCCGCTCGTCGAGCCCGAGAACCGCTACGAGTTCGATATGAAGCAGGGCGTCGACCACAGCAGCTTCTGGGACAAGGCGCAGTTCGCTGAATGCATCGATCGCTGGCTCGGGCTCGCCGCCCCCGTGTCGGTTCGCACTCTCCCGCCGGATGCAACGACGCAGCAGGTCGTAACCGTCGATCACGCCCGCGATGCAGCCACCGAGCCCACCGAAGATCTCGACGACGATGACACGCAGACGGTGGCTGTGACCCCGGTGCACGGAAGCCTCGAACACGCGGCGCATCCGCTCATCATCGGCCACTACCGAGGGGTTGCGCTCGACGGCGCAGGATCGTTCCTCGATGCCAGGCTCGGGCGGAAGTTGTCGACGCGCATGATGCTGGGTCGGTTCCCCGAACAGATCGGCGAGTCGATCATCGTCGACAACGGTCCGAGCGGCGACGAGCACCACGGGTATCCGCCCGGCGCGCTCGTTGTCGGTCTTGGCCCACCGGGCGAGCTCACGCGTGAGAAGCTGACCGCGACGCTGGCCGCGGCGATGCTGCGGTACGCGATCGAAGTCTTCGACGGACAGCGCCCGCATCGTGTCGACGACGACGGTGTTGCCCGGCTGTGCTTGTCCGCAGTGCCGGTCGGGACGTCGAGTGCCGGCGGCATCTCGACGGAAGCATGCGTGGCCGCGCTCGTCGACGCGCTCGTCAGCGTCAACGATCAGTTGTACCGGCACACGGCCCCGGGTCGCGGTGCCTGCTGGGACTCTGTGCGCATCTCCGCGCTCGAGATCGTCGCGCTCTGGGAGGATCGCGCGGAGTTGGTCGCGCACGCGCTGAACCGGCTTCCGCAGCTGCTCCAGGTCGACCTCGATACGGAGCTGCTGCAGAAGGGGGTGGTGCAACACTCGCAACACTCGCGGCTCGACCTGTGCACGCGGCTCGTCGTCCGCGAGGGCGCGCTCCGGCGGCGTCCGCAGTCGGAGGAACGCGCGGGCGAGTGGCAACGGCTCATCATTCGAAACCGCCAGCGCGAGCGAACGCTGCTCGAGAATGTCGCCACGACCCCGTCGGGAGCGATCACACTCGAGTTCACTGCTGTCGGCGGCCGGGCGCGCGCCGACCGCATCGACGTGACGCTGGACGCCGCCGCGGTGGAATTGCTGATCGCGAGTGCCACGACCGAGGCCGGACCGCGCGACCAAGTGAACCGGACGCTCTACGAGCTGCTGCTGCCGACGCAGCTCAAGCAAGACCTGTTCCGATTCGACAACCTGCAGTTCATTGTCGATGAGAACACCGCCGACTTTCCATGGGAAGCGCTCGCCGCCGGGGCCGGCCGAGAGCTCGGGATTCGCAGCGGCCTCCTGCGCCAGTTCCAGGAGTTCGAGGGGATCCGGCACGACGTGCGCACGCCGGTCGGCGACCACGTGCTCGTCATCGGCGATCCGCCGGCCGCGCCCCTGCCGTCGCTGCCCGGCGCGAGCGCCGAAGCCAAGACGGTCGCCGACGTGCTGGGAAGAGACAGCTTCGATGTCAAGGGCCTGATCTGGAACGACAACGCGAGCATTCGTGATGACTTTCCGAATTTGCGTGGCAATCCCGGCCGCCGGATCTTGAACGCGCTTTTCGCCGAAGAGTGGCGCGTCATCCACGTCGCATCACACGGACAGTTCGACGCGGACGACTCGTCCCGATCGGGGGCGGTGATCGACAAGGACGTGTTCTTCACAGCAAACGTCGCGCGCCAGTTGCCCGTTGTTCCGGAACTCGTCTTCCTCAATTGCTGTCATCTGGGAAAGCAGGACGACTCGCTTGTCGGTCCACGAAACCCGAACCGACTCGCAGCAAGCGTTGCTCGAGAGCTCATGCGCATCGGTGTGCGCGCTGTCGTCGCGGCAGGCTGGGCGGTGGACGATCAGCCCGCGGCCGACTTCGCGCGCCACTTCTACGCGGAGTTGCTGGACGGCAGTCTCTTGGGTGACGCCGTCCACATCGCTCGCCGGCGGATCCACAACGAGCACGCGCACTCGATGACATGGGGGGCGTTCCAGTGTTACGGCGATCCCAGCTTCCGTTTGCGTGAACGCGAGCGGCGAGGTATTCAAACGCGTCGGTTCGTCGGGGAAACGCTCGACGAACACACAGAGATCTTCGTAAGCGAAGCGGAGCTGGTGCGACGCGTCCAAACGATCCGCGCCGAGGCGGGCAAGATCGGGCTTCCCGGCTTCGACGAGCTGCGCCGCGCCGAGGACGACCTGACGGCCGAGCTGCGTCGGTACCGGCAGCGCCTCGACACCGAAGAGTGCGCGAGCTGGGCAACGCCACCGGTGCTGGCGGAATTCGGCGCGGCATTCGGAGAGCTCGGCCGGTACGCCGACGCGGTGTCGTGCTATCGAGTCGCGTGGGCGGACGGTACGAGCCAGGACGTCCCGATGCGCGCCCTCGAACAGCTCGGAAACCTCGAGATCCGTCTCGCCCAACAACTCGCTCGCGGTGACATCGACGCGGCCGAGGTGGAGGCCGCGCTCGGGTCGCACGGGCATTCGGTCGACGACCTCGTCGCGTCGGCAAAGAGTCACTTGCAGCTCGCGTTGCAGGTAGGCGTCACCGGCGAGCGACTGGCACTGATCGGCAGCTTCCACAAGAAGGCGGCAACGCTGAAGTCGGGCGCAGAGCGGACCGCGGAGCTCGAGCGCTCGTGTGCCCTGTATCACCAGGCGCAGCTGCATGAACTCGAGCGGACGACCGCAGACCAAGACAGCCGGCGAGTGGCGAAACTCTCGACGTACTACACGCATGTCTGGCTGCAAATGGCCGCGCTGGCCGGTGAAGAGGTCGACGACTCGCTCGCCAACGCCTTGCT
>JBEVDP010000598.1:0-3786 GCA_040513235.1 Acidimicrobiia bacterium
CCGTCGTACGTGCTGGGTGGGCGCGCGATGGAAATCGTCTACGACGACACCGACCTGCGGCGCGCGATGGGGGAGCTCGCCCACACCGGCTCACTCGGCCGTGAAGGCGGCCTCTCCGCGTCGCGGCCCGCGCTCGTCGACCGGTTCCTCGAGGACGCAATCGAGGTGGACGTCGACGCGCTGCGTGACCACACCGGCGACTGCGTCATCGGTGGGATCATGGAGCACATCGAGGAGGCGGGCGTGCACTCGGGCGACTCCGCGTGTGCCATCCCGCCGCCGACGTTGTCGGCAGTCGTGCTCGCGACGATCGAAGGCCACACGCGGGCGCTCGCCGATGCGCTCGGCGTCGTCGGTCTGCTCAACGTGCAGTTCGCGGTGAAGGACGGCCAGGTGTTCGTGCTCGAAGCGAACCCGCGTGGCAGCCGCACAGTTCCATTCGTGAGCAAGGCGACGGGCGTACCGTTGGCGAAGGTCGCCGCCCGCGCCATGGTCGGCGCGACGCTCGCGGAGCTGCGCACGGAAGGGTTGTTGCGCGCACCCGCCGAAGGCGGGCACGTCGCGATCAAGGAAGCTGTGCTGCCGTTCGACCGCTTCCCCGACGTCGACACCCTGCTCGGCCCCGAAATGCGATCGACCGGAGAAGTCATGGGGATCGACCGCTCGTTCGGCATGGCGTTCGCCAAGAGCCAGGCCGGCGCGGGCAACACGCTGCCGCACAAGGGCGTCGTGTTCCTCTCACTGGCCGACCGCGACAAGGAGCACGGCTTGGTGGCAGCGCGGCGGTTCGCGGCACTGGGCTTCTCGATCGCGGCCACCGAAGGCACCGCGGCCACGCTCGAGGCGAACCACGTCCCTGTCGCCACGATCGTGGCCAAGGTCGGCGAGGATCGGGGACGCGATGCGGTCGACCTGATCTCGTCGGGCGAGGTCGATTTCGTCGTGAATACGCCGCGGGGTCGGGGCCCGCGCGCCGACGGCATGCACATCCGCCGGGCGGCGATTGTGCACCGCGTCGCGTGCGTCACCACGGTCGCCGCCGCGCTTGCGGCCGCGGCTGGGATCGCGGAAGCGATCAGTCGGGAGCCTGACGCGCGTTCGCTGCAGGAGTACCACACCGACGGCCAGTTGCGGCTCGAGGTCTAGTGCGCCGCCGGGCCACCGCACCCGTCGACACCACGGTCGAACTCGGCCCGGTGACGTTGCCCAACCCGATCGTTGCTGCCTCGGGGACCTTCGGCCACGGAGCCGAGCTCGCCCAGCTGTGCGATCCCGCGGGCATCGGCGCGGTCACGACGAAGTCGGTCGCCGCGTTCGCGTGGAGTGGCAATCCGCCGTTGCGCGTCACCGAGACCGCAGGCGGCGGCATGTTGAACTCCGTCGGCTTGCCGGGTCCGGGCATCGACGCGTGGATCGCGCACGACCTTCCCGCGCTCGAAGCGCGCGGCGCGCGTGTGATCGCGTCGATCTGGGGCCGCAGCGTCGAGGAGTACGCGACCGCGGCACGACCGTTGAAGGCCGTTGCCGATCGCGTCGTCGCGGTCGAAGTGAACTTGTCGTGTCCCAACGTCGAGGATCGCAGTCACGTGTTCGCGCATTCGGCGGACGCAACGCATGCCGCGATCAGTGCGGTTGTCGGAGCAATCGGCGACGCGACGCCGCTGTTCGCGAAACTCTCGCCGAACGTCACCGATCTCGTCGCGATCGCGAGCCGCGCCATCGACGCGGGCGCGACAGGTCTCACACTCGTGAACACCGTGATCGGGCTCGCCGTCGACCCCGAGACGCGCCGGCCGAAGCTCGGCGCGGGCGGAGGCGGCCTGAGCGGTCCGCCGATCAAGGCGGTCGCGTTGCGCGCCGTATGGGACGTGTCGCGCGCGTTCCCGGAAACACCGATCATCGGAACCGGTGGCGTCACGACGGGCGTGGACGCGGTCGAGATGATGCTCGCGGGCGCGTCGGCGGTCGGGGTCGGCACCGCGACGTTCGCCGATCCCCGGGCGCCCCTGCGTATTGCCTCGGAGCTGCAACAGTGGTGCGCGGCGCGTGGCGTGACCCAGGTTCGCGACCTGACGGGAGGAATGCAGTGACCCCGATGACAACCTCTGGGACAAACACGCGGGATCGCCTGGCCCTCGCCCTCGACGTCGACGACCTCGAGACCGCGGCGCGCCTGGTCAACGATGTGCAGCCGTGGTTCGGCGTCGCCAAGGTCGGTCTCGAGCTCTTCGCGGCGGCAGGCCCGGACGCGATCACACGGCTGCGCGAAAGCGGTGTGTCGGTGTTCGCCGACCTCAAGCTGCACGACATCCCGACCACCGTCGGTCGCGCCGCGCGCGTGCTCGGGCGCCTCGGCGCCGGCTACGTGAACTTCCATGCGGCGGGTGGTGTCGCCATGCTGCGCGCCGGCATCGATGGTCTCGCGGAAGGAGCACGCGACGCGGGCCACGACGCGCCGATCGGTTTGGGTGTCACCGTATTGACGAGCGACCGCGACACGAGCGCGTTCGCATCGCGCTTGGACGCGGCAATCGCGGCCGGTTGCGATGGTGTCGTGTGTTCATGGCTGGAGATCGGCACGGTACGCGCCGCGCGCGCCGGCTTCGTGACGATGGTCCCAGGGGTGCGCCTCGCCGACGGCGCGCGTCACGACCAAGCACGGGTCGGCACCCCCGAGCAAGTCGCGGCCGCGGGTGCGTCCGTGCTCGTGATCGGTCGTGCAGTCACCGCGGCCGGCGATCCGCGTCGTGTCGCAGCCGAAATCCACGCCGCGGTCGAGCGCGTTTCGACGGGCTAGCGCGCATCGTGGCCGTGCGCAAGCGCGGTTCCAGTTGCGATGTTTCAACAGGTCGCTATGCTGGCGCGCCGTCGCGCCCGTCAACTTCGGCGCAACCAAATCGCACCACTTGCGCGACGCAGATCGCGCCCGGCCCGACAGAGGAGTTCGACATGGCGAACCCGCCTTTACTCACGCCGGAGCAGCGTCAAGCGGCGCTCGAGAAGGCGGCCGCCGCGCGTCGTCAGCGGGCCGAGGTCAAGGACAAGCTCAAGATCGGATCGCTGTCGTTGCAAGAGTTGCTCGACCAAGCCGACCTCAAGGACGAAACCGGGGCGATGCTCTCGAAGCTCAAGGTCGTCAGCGTGCTCGAGTCCCTGCCCGGAATTGGCAAGGTGAATGCGACTCGGTTGATGCGCGCGCTCGGTGTGAGCGAATCGCGGCGCTTGGCCGGTGTCGGTCAGAACCAGCGCAAGAAGTTGCTCCTCGCCGCCGAGGACGCCGACTACCGCCGCGAGCTGTTGAACGACCAACGCAAGCGCGAAGAAGAGGCGCGGCATCTCTGAGCGCGAGCCGCAGGCGGAGCCGACCGGAGGGGAGGCGGAGCCGAAGTCGACCCGTGGAACCGAGCCGCAGGCGGAGCCGACCGGAGGGGAGGCGGAGCGGAAGTCGACCCATGCAAACGAGCCAGAGCTCGAGCGGCCCGGCGGCGAAGCCGCCACGAGCGGGCATCACGGCGTTCTCCTGGTCCTCGCGGGGACTTCGGGCGCGGGCAAGGGCACGATCGGTGCAGCACTGCGCGACCGTGATCCGGCCCTCCGTTGGTCGGTGTCGTGGGCGACCCGGCCCCGCCGGCCGGGCGAAGTGGACGGCGTCGACTATCACTTCGTGACCCGGGCCGAGTTCGAGCGCCTGCGCGACGCGGGCGGCTTCCTCGAGTGGTTCGACGTCTACGGCGACCTCAAGGGCACGCCCAAGCGGTTCGTACTCGACGAGCTCGCGGCCGGCCA
>JBEVDP010000599.1:0-5052 GCA_040513235.1 Acidimicrobiia bacterium
ATGGGTTGTTATGCGGTGTAGGCCCAGGCTTCGATCTCGACGAGGGCACCCGCGGGGAGGCCGGCGGCCTGGATCGTCGTGCGCGCGGGCTTGTGGCCCGCGAACGCCTCGCCGTAGATCGTGTTGATCGTGGCGAAGTCGGCGAGGTCGGTGACGTAGACCGTCGTCTTGGCGACGTCTCGTAACGACGCGCCGCAGTCGCCCAGCACGGCCGCGATGTTGGCGAACACCTGTCGGGCCTGGGCGTCGATCCCGTCGGCCAGCTTCCCACTCGCGGGATCCAGGCCGACCTGACCCGCGAGCACGAGCCAGTCGCCGCAGCGCACCGCGGGCGAGTACGGGCCGGCAGCGGGCGGTGCATTCGGAGTGTCGACAGGAGTCGCGGGCATGCGGTTACCTCCATATCTTCCGCTCAGAGGGCCGCTCGGGCCCCGGCTCGGGCGCCGCAGGGTACCTGCGGCGCTCATCCTCGCCTCAGCAGGCGCGCGGTGCGGGTGTCGCGCGCGGGAAACGTATCGGGGCGGGAGCCTTCGGCGCGTGCAAGCGCGTTCCACGTGGCGGCGGCGACCGCGGCGAAGACCGCGTCGGACGCCCGGGCACGCGCCGGGGCGTCGTCGGGAACCAGCGTGACGCGCACGGGCGGCACATCGCGGGCGCGGATGATGCCGAACGACCGGATCGTCAAGTCATGCACCTCGCCCGTGTCGGGATCGACCGCAATCGACTCGGTCAGCACCCAACCGAGCGCCATGTGCACCGCGCCGATCGCGTATGACCGCAGCACGACCTCGTCGAGCGGATGACCGGCTGCCAACTCCACCTCGACGCCTGTGAGCACGCCCGTGTCCCGGTCGATCCCGACGCGAGCGGTCGCGACCGCGCCGCTCGGCGTCACGACTGGGACGTCGCGCCCGAGCGCGCCCGCGATCAGCACGGCCTGTTCGGCCAAGCCCGCGGCCCGGAGTTCCCTTCCGACCGGCGGACCCATGACGTCGACCTCCGTCCACGTCGCCTGCACGTGCACACTGTCGACAGTGGGCCACACGTTCGTCGTTCCGCCCCGCACGACAACGCCCTCGATCTCGACCACTCCATTGCGAACGACGGCAGTCGCGCTGATCGGCGCGCGCTTCGGACCCCACCGCACCACGTCTTCACGCGCGAACACGACCCGGACCGGTTGCCCGTACTGATCCGCGAGCGCTCGCGCCGCGGCGGCAACGGGTGAACGCTCCTTGCCGCCGAAGGCGCCGCCGTTCGCGAGCGGCGACGCGGGTTCGCCACCAGGGATGCACCACGACGCGTCAGGTTCTAGGTACGCGGGCTCGACCCAGGACGTTGCGAGCCGGACGCCACCTTCGGGCTTCGGCGACAACGCGAGCGGCGGTTCCTCGGCGAGGGTCGTGCGCCGGCCTTGCACCTTCCCGGCTGCGGCTCGGGCTTCGAACAGCGAGGGCGCGACGACCCACTGCATGCCCGGACCGGGCACGGCGACGAGCGCGTCGCGCGGCGCAGTGTCGTCGGCGAACCCGCCGCCGCCGAGGGGCACGGATGCGTCGACGTGCTGCGAACCACCTTCCAACACCGCGCGCGCCGACGCGGCCGCGAAGTCGCGCGCGCCCTGCGGACGGTCTTCGATCGCTTTGTACACCGTCTGCCAGCCCGTGCACCGGCAGAGATGCGCGGCCAACGCCTTGTCGAGGTCGCCTCGCGTCCCGGCGGCGCGCATGATGATGCCCGGCGTACAGAAGCCGCACTGCGACCCGCCGGTCGCCACGAACGCGGCCGCGAACTCGGACGCGCCGTCGAGTCCTTCGATCGTCGTCACCGATCGGCCCGCGACCCGCTGGGCCGGCGTCACGCACGCGACACGCGGCGCGCCGTCGACGAGCACGGTGCAGCACCCGCACTGGCCCTGGGGCGCGCAGCCGTCCTTCGCTCCGACGAGCCCGAGTCGCTCCCGCAGCACCGAGAGCAGCGACTCCCCCGGTTCGACCTCGACCTCCACCTCGGCGCCGTTGCAGACGAACGCGACCCGATCCCTCACACCTACCTCCGGGGCGGCAGGATAGGTGCATGCTCTCCCGCCGCTCCTTTCTCGGCCTTGCCGGCGGCGCCATCCTGATCGCGGCGTGCGGCGGTAACGACGACGACAGCAGCGGCGCCCAGGTCGACGACGACGACAGCAGTGACGCCCAGATCGAAGACCGTCTCGACGAGGAACTCAGCGACGTCGCGCCCGCGGTCGTGTCGTCCGATCTCTACGTTTCGGAGATGCCGCAGCGCTTCGGCTTCGCGCTCCTCGCCAAGGAAGGGTTCGCGTCGCAGGGCCTAGCACGCGTCGCGGTCGCGCCCGACCCCGAGACACCAACCGACTTCGTCGACACCGTGCTGCACCAAGAGGGGCTGCCCGAGCGGCGCGGGATCTACGTCACCGAGTTCACGTTCGACCGCGAAGGCATCTGGAACGGCCTCGTCGAACGCGAGGGCGCGCAGCTCGAATTCGTCTTCCAAGTGAAGGCGCAGGCCGACGCGCCGACGATCGGCGCCGCGGCACCGATGGACGCGTCACCGACGCCCGCGGCACCCCTTGGCGTCGAACCGATCTGCACACGCGAACCGCAGTGCGACTTGCACGCCGAGTCGCTCGACACGCTCATCGGCCAAGGCCTGCCGGTCGCGGTGCTGTTCGCGACCCCGGCTCGCTGCACGACGCAGTACTGCGGACCGGTGCTCGACAGCTTGCTCCCGCTGGTGGGCGACTACGCCGACCAGGTGAAGATCGTCCACGTCGACATCTTCAAAGACCTCCGCACCAACGAGACGTCACCGACCGTCACCGCGTGGAACCTTCCGAGCGAACCGTGGTTCTTCGGCGTCACAGCCGAAGGCACCATCACGAACCGACTCGATGGTGCCTTCGGGCAGGACGAAATGCGCGCGGTTCTCGACGGGCTCACGTCCGCGTAAGCGCGGCGCCCGGTCGCTGGTCAGGATCCCTGTCCACCGATGACAGGAGTGACCATGAAGAAGATGCGGAGAGTTCTCGCGAGTGTGGTACTGGCTGGGCTTTCGCTCGGGGCCGGGGCCGCGATCGTTTCCAGCGGCCACGGCAGCGACGACGAGCAGGCCGGTTGTCGTTGGGTCCGGCGTATCGGGCTCGTGTGCGACACCGAACTCAGCACGATCAACATCTGAGCCCGAACGCGAAACGACCCCGCCGATGGCGGGGTCGTCACCTTTCAGGAACCGGTCGCTACGAGAACGACTGGCCGCAGCCGCAGGTGCGCTGCGCGTTCGGGTTCGAGATGGTGAACCCGGCGCCCTGGAGTCCATCCTTGTAGTCGAGCGACGCGCCATCGAGGTGCTGGGCGCTGGCCGGGTCGATGACGACCTTGACCTCGCCGTACTCCGTCTCGATGTCGTCGTCGGCACGCTCGCTGTCGAAGAACATGTCGTAGCTCATGCCGGAGCAACCGCCCGGACGCACGGCCACGCGCAGGAACAGCTCGGGCTGACCTTCGGCCTCCAACAGCTCCTTGACCTTGGTGGTCGCGGTGTCGGTGAGAGCGATCATGGCAGTGCCTCCGGAAACGAACTCAGGAATCTTCAGGATACCCCGACCGACACCTTCACTCGGCATGGGTCATGGTCGTACAACGTCGCGAACTCGGTCACGCTTCCCCCGCCGACCACATCGACGACACCTTCGCAGATCCCGCGGTGCAAATTGCACACCAATTCGGGATAGGCCTCGGCGAGGTCACGGAACGGACAGTGGAGGAAAGCTATCGAGACGTCGCCACCCTCATCGGTCGATTCGGGGTCGAACCCCAGACGTTCGAGCTCACCGGTGAGCGCTTTCACGCACGAACGCGATCGGGTACGGCGACCAGCATCGACGCCCCAGGAGCGCCCGACCCCGGCTGCTTCCTCGGCGTCGGCGCCGATGCGCTCCGCCAGAGTTGCGAGCAAGCCGGCCAGCAGCGTGTAGCTGGGCGGATCGAACCCGAGCCCGGGAGCACCGGGCGCGAGCGAGTACATGTGCTGCGGGCGCCCGACCGTGCCCCGGTGCACCGCCTCCACTTCGACGAGGCCCGCTTCCTTCAGCCGGTCGAGATGCAGCCGAACGGTGTTGGTATGGAGGCCGAGCCGCTCGGCGAGCTCGTGGGCGCTCTGGGGCCGGGTGGACGACGCGAGCTCCCGGTACATCGAGAAGCGCGTCTCGTCGGCCAGCGCCTTGAGCATCGCCAAGAGGTCCATCTCGCCTTGACGGTACCGACCTTTCGGGCATATTTTCACGGGCCTCGCTGTATTTATGCGTAGTGAGCCGAACGCCGGCATCTGCCGGCGGGGCGGTGGGGCCGAGCGGCCCTCTGAGCGAGGTCATGAACCACATCGATCCCACGACTCCCCGCAGCCCGACCGAGTCCGATGTCCGGGGTGTCCTCGCGGGGGTCCTCGATCCCGAGCTCAACGTCAGCATCGTCGACCTCGGGATGCTGAAGGGCATCGACATCGGTCCCGACGGCGACGTGCAGGTGAAGGTCGCCCTCACGACCGCGGCCTGCCCGCTGCGCACCCAGATCGCGACCGACGTGAAGTCGAAGGTGTCGGGCCTACCCGGTGTCTCCTCGGTGGGCGTCGAGTACGGCGAGATGACCCAGGCCGAGCGATCCGACCTGATGGCCCGAGCGCGGCGCGCCGCCCAAAACCGTGCGCCCGCCACCGAGATCGCACCGACCACCCGCGTGATCGCCGTCGGCAGTGGCAAGGGTGGGGTCGGCAAGTCATCGGTGACCGCCAACCTCGCGGCCGCCCTCGCCGCTCGCGGCCTGACCGTCGGCGTGCTCGACGCCGACATCTGGGGCTTCTCGATTCCCCGCATGCTCGGCGCCACGGGCCGTCTCGCGGGCGCAAAGGCCGCCGACGGCAAGGGCAAGATCGTTCCGGCCGACGTCGCGCTCGGCGCCGGCCACGTGCGCGTCGTGTCGATGGGACTGCTCGTCGACGACGAAGACAGCGCGCTGATGTGGCGGGGCCTGATCCTGG
>JBEVDP010000600.1:0-3738 GCA_040513235.1 Acidimicrobiia bacterium
GAGCGTCGCGGCCATGAGCGTGTCGCCCTCGGCATGCGCGTGACCGATGACGTGCCCGAGCTCGTGCGCGAGCACCGTGAGCAAGTCCATGACGGCCGCGGGTGGCGGCGTCACCGCGTCGGTGTGCCACCCCCAGCCGGCGGCGGTCGGGTCGATTGTGATCGTCGCGTCGGTCGTTCGCGCGAGCGCGACGCCGTCGAGATCCGCGAGCGCGAAGGTGACCGTCGCGAAGTCGTGCGCAGGCCACGCGCTCGCGGCGACGGGCATGAGAGCACTGACCGCGTCGAGCGTGATGGCCGCGCTCGCGTCGACCGGGACGTCCGGAACGGACGCAGCGTCCAGGTGCTCGGTGGCGGTGGCGAACAGCGACGTCGGAACGAGGAGGAGCGTGGCGACGAGCGCGGCGACAACAACCTTCGCCGCACTCATACACCCGTCCGCCTGCACATTCCGCACCGTCGCGGGCCCTCGTTTCAGGCTAGGCCGCTCGAAAACATCGAAGCAGGCGGCGCGAGACTTCGGTATCGGTCATCTGCCCGTATTGACGCGCGTTGTTCGACCGAGCAACGTCGACCAAACTGTCGAGATGAGCGTGCGGGCAACGGCTGGACTCTTGCCGGTCGCGCGCGTGCCACTCGTCGGGCGCGAGATCGAGATCGGGCAGGTGCTCGACCTCTTGAAACGTGGTGACGCGCGACTGGTGACGATCGTCGGCGCGGGCGGCGTCGGCAAGAGCGTGCTCGCCGAAGAGGCCGCGCGGCGACTTGCTGCGGCCGAGCCGGTGTCGGTGCACACCGTGTCGCTCCAGGGTCGGATTGGTCCCGGCGCGGTCGACATGCTCCGCGCGACCCTCGATGGCGAGAGCGCAACCGCGGGGCCGGCGCCGTCATTGCGCCCGCAAGGACGCCGCCGGCTCGTCGTCGTCGACGGTGCCGAGGCACGCTCCGACGCGGCGCTCGCCGTCGCCGACGCGATCGACGGCGACGCCGATGTCACCGTCCTCGCGACGAGCATCACGCCGATGCGCGTACGCGGCGAACACGTGGTGCGCCTCGCGTCGCTGGGACTCCCACGACCCGGCGAGCGCGACCCCGTGCTCGCGAGCGAGTCCCCCGCGGTGCAATTGTTCTGCGACCGTCTCACCGACGTCGACGCGAGCTTCACCCTCACCGACCAGAACGCCGAGGCCGTCGCCGAACTCTGCACACAGGTCGGCGGCCTCCCGCTCGCGCTCGAGTTGGCGGCAGCACGAGCCGCGAGTCTCGGCGTCGACGCGGTGCTCGATCTGATCCGCGACTCGGCGCTGACGGCGCTCACGCGCGGCTGCGCGGACGCCGACGTCCGCCATCGCAGTCTGCGCGACACGATCGCGTGGAGCTACGACCTGCTCGAACCCTCGCAGCAATCGCTCGTGCAGCACCTCGCGGTGTTCGCGGGATCGTTTCGGTGGGAGACGCTCGTCGAGGTCATCTCGACCGACGACGACGCCTCCTCCGTGGCGCGCATGGCCGACGACCTGCACGTGCTCGTCGCCGCGGGCATGGTGACACGCGTCGTTCCCGACAGGTACGCCCTGCCCGCTGAAGTGCGGGAGTTCGCGACCGAACAGTTCACGGAAGCGAGTGACCTGGGTGCGTTGCGCGCGCGCCACACAACGTTCTTCCGGCGCATCGCCGCGGATGTCGCGGCCCGGCGGTACATGTTCGGTGCCACCGGACGCGGTCGCGAGCTCGTACAGGACCGGCGCGAGTTGCTTGCCGCCTTCGACGCTGTCGTCGCGAGCGGCGATACGCGTGCCGCGATCGAGTTCGCGGTCGACCTCGAGCCGCTCTGGGTGGGGGTCGGCGCGACTGCGACCGCCGCCCGCCGCATCGAGGAGCTCCTCGTCGCGAACAGGGGTCGGGATTCCGCGCTGCCCGCCGAGATCGTCATCCGCGCGCTCATCGTGATCGCGGCGCTTCGGCTGTGGTCGCGCGAGCCCGAGCCCGCCGTACAACGCGTCCGTCTCGAAGAGGCCGCGACACTCGCATCGGCAGCCCAACGACCCGACCTCGTCCTCCACACCGCCGAGACCGCGGCGCAGGTCCTGCTCGCGTACGGCGATCCGGACGCGGCGCGATCCACGTGCGACGACGCGCTTCGAGTGGCGGAAGACATCGGAAGCGCCTGTTGGCGCATGCGCATGCTGAGCTGGCGCGCGATCGCGGCCAACACGACCGGCGACGCCACACGCGCGCTCGAGGATGCAATCGAGTCGCGCGACATCGCTCGGACTGGGGGCGACGACCACGACTTGCTCATGACGACGATCGTGCTCGCGAGGGTTCCCGGCGCGAGCGAGGATCCGCGCAGCCAGATTCCTGCTGCCGACGACCTCCTCGTCATGGCGCACCGGCTTGGCGACGCGCTCGCCGAGGGCCTCGTCCTCGTCAGTGCGGGAATCCAGAGCTCCGTCGCCGGTGATCTCAGCGGCGCGGCGCGACACGTGAGTGAAGCACTCGACGTCGCGCGTCGCGCCGACTTGTGGTGGCTCGAGGAGTTGTCGCTGCTTGTCCTCGTCACCATCGCCCTCGGAGCCGAGGAGTCGGACGAGGGCTTGCACCTCCATGGCGCGCTCCACAACGCGCTCCCCGTGCTGCGCAAGACACTCTCGGTCGATGTCTTCTTGGTGTACGACGCGCTGGTGGCCGCGACCGAGGAGGCGCTCGGTCCGACGGCCTTCGCCCGGCCGGTCGAGGGCGGCCGGCTGTGGAACTGGCACGAGGCGCTCGTCGCCGCCGAGCGGCTGGCCGCGAGGATCGGCGCCCGCGAGCCCACGCCCGACTCGCTCGAGCCGACCTCCAACCGGCTGAGCACGCGTGAGCGCGAGGTGCTCGAACTGATCGCGGCCGGCGGATCGAACAAGGACGTGGCCGCGGCCTTGCAGCTACGGCCGCGCACGGTCATGCACTACACGTCGAGTATCTACCGCAAGCTCGGCGTGCGAGGTCGCGCCGAAGCCGTGGCGGTCGCCTTGCAGACGGGGCTGCTCGCGCCGAACGGCCGCCCGCGCTGATCGTCAGGGCGTCGAAGTCGGCGTCGGTTCGGTCGTCGGCGTCGGTTCGGTCGTCGTCGGGGCGGCCGTTGTGCTGGTCGTCGCCTCGGGCACAGTTGTCGTAGGCGCAGGCTCAGGCACGGTCGGCGCAGGTACGGCCGGCGGCGCCGGGCCGCTCGGAGGTGCGGCCGGTGCGGCAGGTGGGAGCGGCGCGGGGTCGGCCGTCGGCGCCGGTTCGGCGATCGCGGAAGGTGTCGGCGCGGGAATCGGCGCGGGCGCGGCAGGCGGCACGGGGCGTGGTGACGGAGCCGGACCCCGCGTTGCGGCTCGGGCGCGCGGACTAAGAGTGCGAGCCAGCGCGGCCGACGTGGCGTTCCGCTCACAGTTGACACCCGCGGGCAGCGCGCCGCCGCTGAACCATGTCAGCGCGTGCACGAACGAGGCGCACCGCTCGAAGTCCTCGACGAGGTTCGGCGCATATCCCATGGCAATGTTGACCGCGGCCATGTCGAGATGGTCGGCCGCGACGTTGATGTTGCGGGCGACGGTCCAGTACCAGCTCGCAATCAGGGCGCTCGCGAGTGGTTGTGCGGCCAGGTCGGGATTGCTGACGAGATCGAGACCGAGATCGGCGCCCGCTTTGCGATAGTTCGACACGCCGGTCAGTCGGATGAACCCGCGGCCTCGATACCGTTGCGCACCGT
>JBEVDP010000601.1:0-5115 GCA_040513235.1 Acidimicrobiia bacterium
AGCGGGGCTTGTAGTAGTAGCCGTCGAGGTACGCGTCGCTCGTGACCTTGATCAGGTTGCGGTAGCCCTGCTCGGTCTCGGCGAGCAACGTGAGGTGGAAGATCTCGTGCTCTTGGCGCTTCGGCCGCTCGAATCGCGACGTGTTGGTGAAGTACGCCTCCATGCCGATGATCGGCTTGACACCCGCGTCTTTGGCCGCCTTGTACAGCTCGAGCGCGCCGTACATGTTCCCGTGGTCGGTGATCCCGACCGCGGGCTGGCCGTCGGCGGCCGCGGCGGCGACGACCTCCCCGATCCGCGAGGCGCCGTCGAGCATCGAGTACTCGGTGTGAAGATGCAGATGGACGAACGACTCCGCCACGAGTTCCCCTCGTCCCACTCGTTGTCGGCCCACTCGTTGTCGGCCCCTCGGCCCGCATTGTTGTCCACAGCAATCCACAGCCTGTGGAGAACTACACGGCTGTCATTCGAGCCTAGGCGCGCGTCGTTGGCGCGACAAGAACGTGAGTCCTACCGCTCGGCGTTGCGCTTCAGGCGAGCCAGCCGTTCGTCCCAAAGGGGCGCGAAGGGGTCCAAGAAGTCGCGGGCCAGGGCCGCGAGCGGACCGACGTCGAGGCTGTAGTAGCGCTCCCGGCCGTCCTCGACGACGGTCACCAGCTCCGACGCGCGGAGAACGCCGAGGTGCTTGGAGACCGCCGGGCGGCTCAGGTGCGAAAAAGCTCCAGCGATCTCGCCGGCCGTGAGCGACTCGGCCTCGCGCAGCAACTCGAGGATGGCGCGGCGCGTCGGGTCGGCGATCGCGGCGAAGACGTCGCTAGACAACGGCGCGGAGTGCCTCGAGCTGGCGCAGCGTCCAGCCGTTCTCGAACCCGATCAGCGCTTCTCCCGGATCCTCACCCGTGCGTTCAAACCCGTGGTGGAACAACTCGACCAGCGTGCCGCCCTGCACCGCCGTCAGTCGCAAGGTGACGCGGGGCGCGGCCCGCCACCCTTTGCCCACCCACTCCTGCTCGAACGTCAGCTCACGCCCGGGCTCGAACACGAGGACTCGGCCCGCGAAGCGGTACTCCCCCGCTTCGGTTTCGACCAGACCCCCGACGAACGGCTCGTACTTCACGAGTGTGTGGCCGGTGCCGTACCACTCGACCATGCGTTCGAAGCTCGCGAACTCGTCCCACACCCGCGCCGGATCCGCATCGATCCAGACACTCCGGCGCACTGCGAACATTCCGATCTCGGTCCCCATACCCGCCTCCGCGAATGCGTTACCTTGTGGTTACATGTAACCGAAGGGTAACGGATCGCGACTCAGGTGTCCAGGTTCTTCACGAAGCGCGCCTGGCCCGTCGGCGTGTACCCCACGGCCGACCAGAACGCTTCGGCGACGAACTGCTCTCGGTCGACGATGAGATGCAGGCGCCGTGCTCCCTGGCGGGCGAGCCGGCCCTCTGCCTCCGCCACGAGCGCGGTGGCGATCCCGCTCCGGCGGTACTCGGGCGCGACTGCGAGGCGGTACATGGTCCCGCGCCAGCCGTCCCACCCGACCACGATCGAGCCCGCGATCGTGTCGCCGTCGGTGGCGACGACCAGCGCGTCGGGCGAGCGAGACAGGAGCTGCTCGATGCTCGGCGCGTCGTCGGTCGTGCTCGGCTCGGCGCCCGCGCGCACCCAGAACGCGAGGATCGCGTCGACGTCGGCGCTCGTGGCGCTGCGCAGTTCCACAACGACAGCGTAGGTAACGTCGGCGCATGTCCGACCTCGGAGTGCAGTACGCACGCGCCCGATCGGAATGGATCGATCAGGCCCACGCTCGACTCGTTGCCGACGAGCGCGTCGGTGCGGCCATGCTCAGCGGTTCGCTCGGACGGGGCCGCGGTGACGCATGGAGCGACGTCGATCTCCTCGTGGTCGTGCGCGCCGACGCTGCCGCGCAGACAATCGCGGGGCGCGACGCGTTCGTGCGACCGTTCGGCACCGCACTCATGGCCTTCGACTCACCATGGAACGCACCTCTCGACGGCGGCCAGGTAAACGCGCTCTACGACGTCGGCGTCAACTGGTTGCTGTACGTCGACTGGGATCTGTGGCCGGCCGGTCGCGGCGCGATCACGTCGGATGTGATGGTCCTCTTCGATCGGATCGCGCTGCCCACCTTCGACGGCACCCTCGACGAGTACCGCCAATGGCCGCGGGCGCCATGGGCAGAACCGACGCCCGAGTTCATCCGACGGGCTCGGCTCGCGATGCTCCCGATCATCCTCAAGTGCGTGATGCGCGGCGATGTTGAACGGATCCGGCGGATGCTCGACAATCTCGGCGCGGAATCGCCGCGTGCGCTCTGGGAAATGGTCCGAACGGACTGTGATCGGGCACTGCGCGACGCACTCGATCGAATGATTGCCGTTGCTGCTTGACCCGCAACCCAACGCGAACCGGCGGACTTCGATCGTCAGGTGCGGGTGCCGGCCGCCGCGACCAGCGGGACGTACATCTCGTCGGCAGTGAGGCTCCCATGCCCCGAACGCAGGCGGACCTCGACCGGCAGCGCGGGGTCTATGAACGCGGAGGCATCGCGTGCGGCGAGCACGACATCGCCCAATCGTCCGGGCACGCTGCCGGTCGCACCGCGCCCGAGCCACCGCTCGTCGAGCACCTGCGCGCGCGTGCGGACCCACGCGCGCGTCCCGAGCAGGTCGGTCGCCGTTTCGGCCAGCTCCGCGGTCGCGCCCTTCACCGCGTGTAAGTGCCGGAACCGCCCGTCGCCCGCCATTCTCGTGACGAGATCGCTGAGTCCATCGAGGCCGACCCAGTCGTCGGCTTCGGTGTGCACCTGGCCGTGGTCGGCGGTGACGAGCAGTGCGGCGTCCGGCGGCAGCACTGCGAGCAGGTCGCCGACGAGTCGGTCGGCGAACGCGATCTCGCCCGCGTAGAAACCGTTTTCGAGGCCGAACTCGTGCGCGACGGTGTCGACACCGGGGTAGTAGGCGTAGACGAACCGCTCCCCCGACGCGACGAGCCG
This sequence comes from Acidimicrobiia bacterium, assembly GCA_040513235.1. GTDB lineage: Bacteria > Actinomycetota > Acidimicrobiia > IMCC26256 > PALSA-610 > JANNHK01. The sequence goes on from JBEVDP010000601.1 coordinate 3,020, forward strand.
CGCCACGTGCTCGACGAGCACGCCCACGGTGCTCCAGCCGATGAACTTCGCGCCGCGCAGGTGCGCTTGGGTGAACCCGGTGTTGCGGAACTCCGACTTCGTGACCGCCGGGATCTCACGACCCAGGAACGCAGTGTGACGTTGCACGTCGAACGGGTCCGGAACGCGCTTGGTATCGGGCATCGACCAACGCAGCACGTTCAACACGCGGTCGTTGACGACCATGCGGTAGCCGAGCACGCCGTGTTGTGCGGGCGCGAGGCCCGTGCAGATCGAGGTCAACGCGGTCGATGTCGTGGCCGGCACGACCGTCGTGATGGCGCCCCCCTCCATGCTCGCGAGCGTCGGCGCGCGCGCGGCGTGTTGGCGCAGTGAGTTCCAGCCCAGGCCGTCCAGGACGAGCAGGACGACGGCACGCGCCTCGCGCGCGGCCGCCGGCAGCCACGCCGAATCCTGCCCGCCGAGGATCGTGGGGACGATTCCCGTGACGCACGCGCCGTCGAAATCGGGGAGGACGGGGTTCGTCGCGGGTTCCACTCGGTGCTGAATCTACGCGAGCATGGACCCATGAAGGTGTCGACGCGCGGCGACTATGCCGCTCGCGCGCTGTTGTCCCTGGCGCTGCACGGCAGCGAACGGCCGACCTCGGTCAAGGAGATCGCCGAGCGCACGAACCTGCCGCAGCCGTATCTCGAGCAGATCCTGCTCGCCGTGAAGGGCGCCGGGTTGGTGCGTTCGAAGCGCGGCGTCGGGGGTGGCTACGTACTGGCGCGGGCTCCGCAGGAGATCACGCTGGCCGAGATCGTGAGTGCGGTCGAGGGTCCGCAACTCCCGCTCGGCGAGCACCCCGACCACTGCGAAGGACACTGCATCCTGCAGGAGGTGTGGGTGTGCGTGTCCGACGAGACGCGCCGCTACCTCGACCAGATCAGCCTCGCCGACTTGGTCGAGCGCACGCGGATCGGCCACGCCGAAGGCGCTCCCTGAGCCGACCGGGGCCGAAGGCAGCGGGCCGCGGACCGAGCGGCCCTTCGAGCGAAGAGCGACTCACTTCAACCGCGCCAGGACTGCGGTCAGTTCGGGCGGCAGCGGCGACACGAACGCGACGGGCTCCCCCGTCCCCGGATGGTCGAACGCGAGCTCGGCTGCGTGCAGGAAGGGACGGTCGAGCACGAGCGAGTCGCGCTTGCCGCCGTAGGTGCCGTCACCCACAACGGGATGGCCGATCGCACTCAGGTGCACGCGGATCTGATGCGTGCGACCCGTTTCGAGCCGGCAGTGCAGCAAGCTCGTCACGGGCTCGGAGAAGGCTTCGTCGACTTCGTACTCCGTGCGCGCCGGCCGGCCGGCGTCGCGCACGGCCATACGCGTGCGACGCGACTCGGAGCGCCCGATCGGCGCGTCGATCATGCCGCGCGGCGAGGTGAGATGCCCCCACACCAGCGCGACGTAGCGCCGGTCGGTGGTGTGCGCGGTTAGTTGCGCGACGAGCGCGTCGTACGCGCGCGCCGAGCGCGCCACCATCAAGAGGCCGCTCGTGTCACGATCGAGGCGATGCACGATGCCGGGGCGGTGCGCATCACCCACGCCTGCGAGCTCGGGATAGCGCGCAAGCAATCCGCCGACGAGCGTCCCCGTCGCGTTTCCTGCGCCCGGATGGACGACGAGACCCGCCGGCTTGTCGACAACGATCACGTCGGCGTCTTCGTGCACGACGCTGACCGCGACATCGGGTTCGGGCCCAGGAAGCGCGTCCGGCTCGGGTTCGGCCAACAGCTCGACAACTTCACCCGCGTGCAAACGGCGGCTCTTGCCGACCTCGCGTCCGTCGACGAGCACGGCGCCTTGTTGCACAAGTGCTTGCACGTCGCTGCGGCTCCAACCAGTCAGCATCGCGACGACGCGATCGACGCGTTCGCCGTCGAGTGCGGCCGGGATCGGTAGCGGCTCAGAAGCGGTCATTCCACGGGCGCGCGCAGCGATCGCCAGATCAGCAGGATCGCCCCGATCGTGATGCACGAATCGGCCACGTTGAACACAGGGAACCACCCGACGGAAACGAAGTCGACGACATGGCCACGCAGGAAGCCCGGCGC
>JBEVDP010000602.1:0-5249 GCA_040513235.1 Acidimicrobiia bacterium
GCTTCCCACGCGAGAGCATCACCCACGCCATCGCAACCCACGCGGAAGGCGTCGGCATGTGGGCGTGGCGCACCGACGACGGCGCGTGGGTGCCCTTCTTCCCGAACGCGGAGATCCTCGTCGACCAGCGCGAACTCGACGCCATCGACGACGGCAGCCATCCGTCGGCCGGAGACCCGCGGTTCGCGCAGCTGCGCGAGCAGGGTGCGGCGCAAGCGATCACCGCCGACGTAACCGACGAGGTAACGGTTGAAGTCGTCGGCGCGCACTCGCCTGGACACCTCCTCGTGTGGATCAACTCCGAAGGGCAGACCGCGGTCATGGTCGGCCACCTCGCGTTGTCGCCCCTGCACTTCGCAACCGGCGAATGCCCGCAGCAACACCCGGACCCGCCCGCGGCGGAGGCCGTCCTCGAACGGTTGCGAAGCAGCGACGCACTGTTGATCGGCCCACTGTGGCCCACGCCGGGCGCGGGCTACTGGGTTGGCGCAGGTTTCACTCCGGCGACTCCAGCAGCCGTTTGAGATTTGCGACGTGCCGCTCGGACTCGCGCCGGAGCGTGCGCGCGGCGATCGGCTTCAACATGCGGGCGAGCGTTCCGTCTCCGTCCGATTCCGCTGACATCGTGAATCTGCAGCCGGACTCAGTGGCTTCCAACTGATAGTCGACGGTCATCTTCGCGACTCCGTCGACGATGCGATACGCGAAGCGGGCTTCCAGCTCGAGCGCGCTCACTTCCAGGACCCAGTCCCACGTTTTGCCCAGCAAGCGCGTGGTCGCGGCGAAGCGAGTCCCGACCGCGAGCGGGTCGGGCTGCTCGACAGACCGAACGGTGGTTCGCCACCGCGGCGTCTGGGGCATGTCCGTGACGAAGGCCCAGACCGCCGCCGGGCCCCGCGTGATCTCGGTGCTCGCCACTCAGTCCCCGGTCTTCCCGTCGAGGAGTTCGCGCGTCGCGTCGGCATGTCCGGCATGGCGTGCCGTCTCTTCGACCAGGTGGATGAGCACCCAGCGCAGGTCGATACCGGGATGCGTGTCGCTGCGGCAGAGATCGTTCGTCGAAGGCGCGGCGCGCACGACGGCTTCGGTATTCGCAGCCGCAGCGCGGTAGTCGGCAACGATCTCGGCAATAGTGCGACCGACGGGAACGCGGAACTCTTCCTCGCTGCGAGAGAACGCACCGCCGAGATACACACCGTCCGTCCACCGGCGCTCGACGTGCGCGAGGTGGTTCACGATCCCGAGGAGTTGGATCAGCTTCCCGTCGGGTGTCCAGCGCGCTTGGGCCTCGTCGATGTCGTCGAGGCGCGTCAGCAACGACTCGCGCAGGTACACGAGCCAGCGGAGGAAGAGCTCACGCTCATCACCCGTCGGTTCTGGATCCTCCGGCATGTTTCTCCGCTCAGAGGGCCGCTCGGGCCCCGGCTCGGACGACGCACGATACGTGCGCCGCTGATCCTCGCCTCAGGCTTTCCGCTCAGAGGGCCGCTCGGGCCCCGGCTCGGGCGACGCACGATACGTGCGCCGCTGATCCTCGCCTCAGGCTTTCCGCTCAGAGGGCCGCTCGGACCTCAGGGGATCGCGTAGAACACCAGCCCGAGGACCGCGCCGATGAGCAGGACGAGCGCGATGCCGATCACGACGACCTTCATCCACTGACTCGCGCCGCCGACGCCCATCACATCCGCGATGGCTTGGTGCTCCTCGTGCATCAGCCGCTCGTCCTCGGTCGAGGACCCGACCTTCGGCAGGTGCTGCGAGTGCTGCGGCTTACGCGGCTTGCTCCCTTTGCTACCCATCGGGAAGACCGTAGCCGTTGTCCTTGGTCGGATTCGCCTGGACGCAGGCACAGCGAGCCGGAGCGGCGGCGCCTTGCGACTCCTCGGCTAGTGCTCGACGCGCGCTTCGGGGCTGATCTTGACGCCCGGGCCCATCGTCGACGACGTCGCGACACCCTTGAGGTAGCGGCCCTTCGCGGCCGCGGGCTTGGCCCGCACGATCTCGTCGAGGATCGCGCCGTAGTTCTTCACCAGCGACTCGACGGGGAAGCTCACCTTGCCGACCGGCACGTGCACGTTGCCGTAACGGTCGGTGCGGTACTCGACCTTCCCGCCCTTGAACTCGCCGACCGTCTTGCCGACTTCGTTCGTGACGGTGCCGGTCTTCGGGTTCGGCATGAGGCCGCGCGGGCCGAGCACGCGGCCGAGCTTGCCGACCTGGCCCATGAGATCCGGGGTCGCGATTGCGATGTCGAAGTCGAGGAAGCCGCCCTGCACGCGCTCGACGAGGTCGTCGGAGCCGACGACATCGGCGCCCGCCTCCTCGGCTTCGCGTGCGGCGTCCCCCTGCGCGAACACGGCGACGCGCACGTCCTTGCCGGTGCCTGCGGGCAGCGAAACCGTGCCGCGCAGCATCTGGTCGGCCTTGCGCGGGTCGACGCCGAGCTTGAACGCGACCTCGACCGTCTCGTCGAACTTGCGCGTCGCGAGCTGCTTGACGAGCTCGAACGCCTGCTCCGGCTCATGGAACGCGGCGGCGTCATAGCGGCGGACGGCGTCGACGTACTTCTTGCCTTGCTTGCTCATGTCTCCGCTCCTGCGCCTTCGGCGCGGGCCGCTCGGGCCCCGCTCGCTACCGACCGGGATACCCGGCCGCCTCTACGCTCGCTCATGGTTCGCTCCTTCGAAGCTCCCTCGGTGATCGGCCGGTTCCGCGGGCGAGGTCGTCCCGCGGGGCCGCAACGACGTGTCAGCCGGAGACTTCGATCCCCATCGACCGCGCGGTGCCGGCCACCTGGGCCATGGCGCCTTCGAGGTCGATCGCATTGAGGTCGGGCATCTTCGTCTCGGCGATCTGGCGCACCTGGTCCTTGGTGATCGTGCCGACCATCTCGCGTTTGGGCGCGGTCGACGCCTTCTCCAGCCCGGCCGCCTGCTTGATGAGCACCGGGGTGGGCGGCGTCTTGGTGACGAACGAGAACGTGCGGTCCTCGTAGATCGTGATCTCGGCGGGAATGACCGTGCCCCGCTGGGCTTCCGTCGCGGCGTTGTACGCCTTGCAGAAGTCCATGATGTTGATGCCGTGCGGGCCGAGCGCGGTTCCGACCGGCGGCGCGGGCGTTGCCGCACCGGCCTGGATCTGTATCTTCACGATCGCGGCGACTCGGCGCTTAGCCATTTCTACTCACTCGCTCTCTGCGAGCCGGGATACCCCGCTCGCGGACGTTCACTCGCTGGCGAGCTCACTCGCTGGCGCTCGCTCGCCGCACTGTTCGGACGTGTTCGCATTGCTAGAGCTTGGCGACGTCGGCGAACTCGAGCTCGACGGGGGTTTCGCGTCCGAAGATGTTCACGAGCACCTTGAGCTTCGAGCGGTCGACGTCGATCTCGGAGATGACACCGTTGAAGTCGGCGAACGGGCCGGTGACGACCCGTACCTGCTCGGAGACTTCGTACTCCAGCCGCGGGCGGACCTTCTTCTCGCCCGCCGGGCCTTCGATCTTCTCTCCCGTGCCGAGGATGTCTTCGACTTCCTTGCGCGAGAGGTGCGTCGGCTTGGCGCCGCTGCCGACGAAACCGGTGACACCGGGCGTGTTGCGCACCACGTACCACGCGTCGTCGTCGAGGCCCATGCGCACGAGCAGGTAGCCGGGGAAGACCTTCTTCTGTACGACGACCTTGCGGCCATTCTTGAACTCGATGACGTCTTCCATCGGGATGACGACCTCGTAGATGCGGTCCTCGACGTTCATCGAACGGACGCGGCTCGCGAGGTTCGACTTCACCTTGTTCTCGTAGCCCGCGTAGGTGTGCACGACGTACCAGCGGCCGGGCCGGTCGAACGGGCTCGGGTCGGGCTCGGGGATCTCTTCGATCTCGAGCAGCTCGGCGTTGGCGAGATCGGCCTCGGCTTCATGCAGCGCTTCGTCGATGGTCGCTTCGGCGATCGCATCTTCGACGATCTCCTCCACGATCTCTGCGGCGGTCGCTTCCGCGACGATCTCGGTGGCAACCAACTCGGTGACCACTTCTTCGAGCAGCTCTTCTTCGGTCGCGGCCTCGACGACCTCGTCGGCGGTGGGCTCGTCGGCGGTGGGTTCGCCGGCGAACTCTGCTTCGAACGCCGACATGTCGTGCTCGTTCGGGTCGTTCTCGTGAGGGTTGGGGCTTTCCATCAGCCGAAGATCCAGTCGACGAACTTGAGGCTGCCGTAGTCGAACCCGAAGATGATCGTGGCCATCACGACGACGCCGATGATCACGATGATCGACGAGTTGATGACTTCGGAACGGGTCGGCCACGCGACCTTCTTCAGCTCGCCGCGCACCTCGCGCAGGTATTGACGCGGGCCGGTGCGCTCCTTCGTCGGCTGCTGCGCAGCGGGGGCCTTGCGCTCGGGCGCGCGCGGCTTGTCGGTGCCCTGCTTGGCCATCATGCGCTTGGCTTGGCGATTCATGGGTGCGGTCATGCGTGCTCCGACGCGAATAGGGCGGGTGAGCAGGGCAGGAGGGACTCGAACCCCCAACCGCCGGTTTTGGAGACCGGTGCTCTGCCAGTTGAGCTACTGCCCTCTGGGCCAGGGGCCGGATGTGGAGGATAGCAGCGAGAAACCCGGAAGCTCCCGCCGGCTCGCTGTGGGAGCCGCCATCAGCGCAGTAGCGTCCCGGCGTCCAGGCCGTGCGTGACGGGTGACTGATGGAGACGACCGTGCTCGAAGTCCGGGCGGCCGACGGCCGGCGCATCGAGGTGATGCACACGGACCTGGCGCGAGACGCAGTCGTCGTCTCGCACGGCGGCACGCCGAACGGGCTGGCCGAATGGCCATGGCTCGACGAGCTGGCCGCCGCGGCGGGGCTCGGCCTCGTCGCGTTCAACCGTCCCGGCTACGGCGCGTCCGATCGCCGCGCGGAGCCGGCGGTCGCCCGGAACGCGGACGACACGGCGTGCGTGCTCGACCACCTCGGCGTCGACGCGTTCGTCTCGTTGGGGTCCTCGGGCGGCGGACCGTACGCCCTCGCCGACGGCGCGCGGCTCCGCGGCCGCTGCCGCGGTGTTGTCGTCGTCGGCGGCCTCGGGCCGGCCGACGCCGACGGGCTCGACTTCACCGACGGCATGGGCGAAGCCAACTGGGCGGTGTTCGGCGCGGCGTGCACAGGACGTCAAGCGGTCACGCCGATCGCGGAGATGTACGCAACGATGATGTCGGCCGTCACGGCCACGTCGCTCACGGAGTTCGCCGACTCGCTGTTC
>JBEVDP010000603.1:0-8724 GCA_040513235.1 Acidimicrobiia bacterium
CGGTGATGCGCAGGTCGTCTTCGATCACGCCATCGCGCATTGGGACGTTGAAGTCGGCCCGCACGAGGACGCGCGTGTTCTTACGCAGCCGGAGGTCTTCCAGCTGCGGGACGGGAGCAACCATAGGAAGAACTACGAAGCGCTCAGGAACTCGACCAGGTCGACGAGTCGGTTCGAGAAGCCCCACTCGTTGTCGTACCAGCCGAGGACCTTGACCTGGCGTCCGTTGGCCATCGTGTCGAACGCCGAGAAGATGCACGACGCCGGATGGCCGACGATGTCGGCCGAGACCAGTGGCTCGTCGCTGTAGGTCAGCACACCGCGGTAGCTCGTGTCTGCCGCCGCTTCCGCGAACGCGGCGTTCACCTCGTCGACTGTCGCTTCCGTGCGCAGCGTCGCGACGAGGTCGGTGATCGAACCCGTCGGCGTGGGAACCCGCAACGACATGCCGTCGAGCCTTCCTTTGAGCTCCGGCATTACGACGCCGATTGCGCGCGCCGCGCCAGTCGTGTTCGGGATGATCGACAGTGCCGCCGCGCGCATGCGACGGAGGTCGGGCTTGCCGGAACGGCTCGCAACCGCTTGGTCCTGGAGCTGCTGATCGGTCGTGTACGCGTGCACTGTCGTGATGAATCCTTGCTCGATCCCGAAGCGCTCGTTGAGCACCTTCGCCATCGGCGCGAGGCAGTTGGTAGTGCACGACGCGTTGGAGATGACGCTGTGCGCGCTCTGGTCGTAGGCGCCGTCGTTCACGCCGAGGCACACCGTGAAGTCGGCGTCACTGCTCGGACCGGAAATGATCACGCGCTTGGCGCCACCGTTGAGGTGCGCGCCCGCCTTCTCGCGGGCGGTAAACAGACCGGTTGACTCGATGACGATGTCGACGCCGTACTCACGCCCGGGGATCTCGCCCGGCTCGCGCACCTCGAGCTTCTTGATCTCGCGTCCGTCGACCGAGAAGCCCGAGTCGGTCTCCTTGACCTCGTTCGAGATCGTGCCGCCAACGGAGTCGTGCTTGAGCAGGAAGGCCATCGTGTGGGCATCGCCGAACGGGTCGTTGACGGCGACCAACTCCACGCCGGCCTCCTCGCCGCGGGCAAGGATCGCCCGGTAGAACGAACGGCCGATCCGGCCGAATCCGTTGATCCCGACTCGTACGGGCATGGCTTCCTCCTCGATGTGCGGAAGACCGATCTCAGCAGAGCCGGGTCGGCCCTCGCCACTCATTGCTCGCGGGCCTTTCCATAGCGATTGGTCGGTTCCCTGCTCCGCTCCCCTGCGGTCGCTGCGCGGTCGCCTCCATGGCTTCAGTTTGTGCATCGGGTCATGACGATTGGTCGGCTCCGTGCTCCGCTCCCATCCGGTCGCTGTGCGGTCGCCTCTTCGCGGAAACGCCGGCCGGGCATGGGTCAGTCGCGGTCGAGGTCGCGGTGATGGACCGCGACCCGTGCCCCGCCGCGCCGCAGCCGGTCCGCGAGCTGTTCTGCGATCACGACACTGCGGTGACGGCCGCCGGTGCAGCCCACGCCGATCGAGAGGTACGCCTTGCCTTCACGCTCGTAACCCGGCAGGACGAGCTGGAGCAGCTGGTCGAGCTCCTCCAGGAACCCCGCCGTGCCCGGCTGGCTCAAGACGTACTCCCGGACCGGCGGATCCGCGCCGGTGAGCGGTCGGAGCGCTTCGACCCAGTGCGGGTTCGGCAAGAAGCGGCAGTCGAACACCAGGTCGACGTCGAGTGGGAGACCGTGCTTGTAACCGAACGACACGACGTTCACCTGCAAACCGGGATGCGCGCGATTGTCGTCGCCGAAGATCTCGCGGAGCCGGTCGCGCAGCCCGTGCACGTTCAGGTTGGTTGTGTCGAGGATCAGGTCGGCCTCGCTCTTCAACGGTTCGAGCAGGACCCGCTCTCGCGCAATGCCGTCGCTCACGCGATCGGAATCCGACATGGGGTGGCGGCGCCGGCTCGCTTCATACCGACGCACGAGCACGTCGTCGGCGGCATCCAAGAAGAGGATGCGAGTCGTGGCGCCGAGCCGGTGCAGTTCGTCGAGCGCGGCGGTGAGGTCGGCGAGGAAGTCACCGGACCGGACGTCGACGACCAGCGCGTGGCGGGTCGGTGTTTCTTGCCCGCGGGCCAGTTCCCCCACCTTGCCGATGAGCATCGGCGGCAGGTTGTCGATGACGAACCACCCGAGGTCCTCGAGGACGTGCGCGGCCTCCGATCGTCCGGCTCCGGACATGCCGGTGATGATCGTGACGTCGAGCGGCCCGCTCACGGGTTCATGATCGCGCGTCGAGTGGGTGCAACCGTGCGTATACCGCCTTGGCGACGGAGTCCGGCAGCCACGGCAACGCGACGAGCGCCGCTTCGTCGAGTTCGCGAACCTTCTTCACGGACCCGAACTCCTTCAGCAACCGCTTCTTCCGGGTCGGGCCGAGACCAGGCACGTCGTCGAGGATCGACCGCGTCATCTTCTTGTCGCGCAGTGAGCGGTGGTAGGTGATCGCGAAGCGGTGCGCTTCGTCGCGCACCTGCTGCAGGAGGTAGAGCGCCTCCGAATCGCGGGCGATCCGCACCGGGTCGGACCGGCCCGGCAGGTAGACCTCCTCGAAACGTTTGGCGAGGCTCGCGACGCAGATGTCTTCGACGCCCAGCTCCTCGAGCACACGCACGGCCACATTGAGCTGGCCCTTCCCGCCGTCGATCAACAGCAGGTTCGGCGGGTACGCAAAGCGCTTGCCCGCGTGCGCGCCTTCGTCGCGCTCGCGGAGGTAGTTGCCGAAGCGACGCGACAACACTTCTTCCATCGCGGCGAAGTCGTCCTGGCCCTGTTGGCCCTTCACCTTGAAGCGCCGGTAATCGTTGCGCTTCGGCAGCCCGTCTTCCATGACGACCATCGACCCGACGATCTCGGTGCCCTGCAGGTTCGAGATATCGAAGCACTCGATCCGCAATGGCGCTTCGGGGAGGTCGAGCGCCTCCTGGAGTGCGAGCAAGGCGCGGGCACGTGCGTTGTGGTCGGATGCGCGCTTCAGCTTGTGGCGCGCGAACGCTTCCTTCGCGTTCAGGGTCGCGGTCGCGAGCAGCTCGCGTTTTCCACCGCGCTGCGGGACTCGTATGCGCACCTTCGAACCTCGGTTGAGCGCGAGGAACTCCTCGTACAAGGCGTGGTCCTCGGGCAGCAGAGGGACGAGGATCTCCTTCGGGACGTCGTCAGCGGGCGCGTCGGCGTAGAGCTGCTCGACGAGCCGGGCCACGAGCGCGGGCGGATCGAGGTCTTCCACCTTGTCGGCGATCAAGCCTCGGCGGCCAACGACCCGGCCCCGGCGCACGTAGAACACCTGGACGCTGGCTTCGAGCGCGTCTTCTTCGATCCCGATGAGATCGAAGTCCTCCTCGCGCGACGCGACCATTTGCTGGCGCTCGATCGCTTTGCGGACGCTCGCAAGCTGGTCGCGGACACGCGCCGCGAGTTCGTACTCCTGCGCGTCGGCAGCATCCTTCATACGCGCGTCGAGCCGCTTCAACACCGCGTCGTGCTCGCCGTCGAGGAACGCGAGCAGCTCGCCGACGAGCTTGTCGTACTCCTCGTGGTCGATCGCGTCGACGCACGGCGCCGCGCACTTCTCGATGTGGGCGTAGAGGCAGGGCCGGCCGAGGCGATGGTGCCGATCGAACTTCGACTTCGTGCACGTCCGGATCGGGAACGTCCGCAGCAGGAGGTCGAGCGTCTCCCGGATCGCGTACGCATGTGCGTACGGACCGAAGTAGCGCACGCCCTTACGCTTGGCGCCGCGCAGCACCATCGCCCGGGGCCACTCCTCGTCGAGCGTGACCGCGAGGTACGGGTACGACTTGTCGTCCTTCAGCCGGATGTTGAAGCGCGGCCGGTGCTGCTTGATGAGGTTGTACTCGAGGAAGAACGCCTCGACCTCGTTGCCGGCGACGATCCACTCGACCCGCTCGGCGGCCAGCACCATTTGACGCGTGCGTTCCTGGAGCAGATGGGGCTGGAGGAAGTAGTTCGAGAGCCGGGCCCTCAGGCTCTTGGCCTTCCCGACGTAGATGACCCGGCCCTGGGCGTCGAGGAATTGGTACGACCCCGGTGCGTCGGGGATCGAGCCGACTTCGGGACGGGTGACCACGCCCCATTCTCGCGGGCCTCGGGCGGCCGGGAATGCTTCCACTCGGACTGAGTGTTATGGTTCTCGGAAGACCGGCTCGGTATCCGGTCGACAAACCGATGAACTCCGAGGCCGACAACCCCGCGGTGCTGGCGACCGAGCTGTCACCCGCCGGCCGACGAGGAGTTCCCCAGACACCGGGGAGGACCCCGATCATGTTGCGGCTCCAGGCTCCCTTGCCGGACGACTACACCCTCGCGTCGCCCGAAGAACTCGTCGAGCGCATCGCGGTCGCCAAGGCCACCCTCGGCTCGCGGCTGCTGATTCTCGGCCACCACTACCAGCGCGACGAGGTGATCCGCTGGGCCGACGCCGTCGGAGACTCGTTCAAGCTCGCGCGCTTCGCCGCTGACAACGACCACGCAACCGACATCGTGTTCTGCGGCGTGCACTTCATGGCCGAGTCGGCCGATGTGCTCACCGGCCCGCACCAGCGCGTCATCCTCCCCGACCTGAATGCGGGTTGCTCGATGGCCGACATGGCGAACATCGACCAGGTCGAAGAAGCGTGGGACGAGATCGCAGGCGTCACCGCCATCGAACGAGTCGTGCCGATCACCTACATGAATTCCTCAGCCGCGCTGAAGGCGTTCGTCGGTCGCCACGGCGGCGCGGTCTGCACCTCGTCGAACGCGCGAGCCGTGCTCGAGTGGGCGTTCGCACGCGGTGACAAGGTGCTGTTCTTCCCCGACCAGCACCTCGGCCGCAACACGGGCTACGCGATGGGCTACACCGAAGCCGACATGGCCGTGTGGGACCCGCGCCACGATCTCGGCGGGCTCGAGGAGCGCGACGTCAAGGCCGCGACGTTCCTGCTGTGGAAGGGCCACTGTTCCGTGCACCAGCGCTTCAAGCCCGCGCACGTGGAAGCGGCCCGCGTGGAGCATCCCGGCATCGAGATCGTCGTGCACCCGGAGTGCGCGCACGACGTCGTAGCGCTCGCCGACAAGGTGGGCTCGACCGAGCGCATCCAAGCCTGGGTCCAAGAAGCGCCCGCAGGCACGGCGATGGCAGTCGGCACCGAGATCCACATGGTGCAGCGGCTCGCCGCCGAACACCCCGACAAGACGATCGTCTCGCTCGATCCGCTCATCTGCCCCTGCTCGACGATGTTCCGCATCGACGGCCCTCACCTCGCGTGGGTGCTCGAGTCGTTGGTGCGCGGCGAAGTCGTGAATCAGATCGTCGTCGACGCTGACGACGCCGAATGGTCCCGCGTCGCGCTCGAACGGATGCTCGAAATCACCTGACCTTGCGGGCCACGAGGAGCAACAGGCGCGGAATGGTCGCCGCTTCCCGGTACTCCTTCGCCTTGGCGAGGAACCCCTCGGGCGGCATGGGCTCCTCCATCCGCTCGATCAGCAAGCCGTGATCGGCCATCGCGTTGACGTAGTGCGACAGCGGCCGGTGCACGAACGGCAACAGGACGCCCGGAGAGAGCTCCTCCATCGTGACGTCCGCGACGAGGTACCGGCCGATGCGCCAGTACTGCTCGTCGAGCATGTGATCGATCACCCAGCCACTCTCGGGGGCTTGCAACAGCGGGTGGTTCAAGAGGAAGACGAACCGGCCGCCGGGTTCGAGCACGCGCGCGACCTCTGTCAGCGCGGGAACGTGATCGGGAATGTGTTCGAACACGAGGCACGCGACGACGGCGTCGAAGGACCCCGATGCGAACGGCAAGGCTTCGGCCGCCGCGCGCGCGTAGGCGACGCCTCCGGCGCGTCGCTGCGCCACAGTGAGCTGAGCCCACGTCGGATCGGCGCCGACCGTGCACGTCGCGCCGAGCTGCACCGCGAGCCGCGCGATCTGCCCTTCCCCGGTACCGACGTCGAGGACGCGCTGCGCGCCTGCGAGGCACTCCGCCGTCAGGGGCAGGATCTGTTCTTCGTACTCGGGGTCAGCACCGTCGGTGAAGCCGTCCTGCCACCACTGGGCGTTTCGTTCCCAGAGGTCGCCGTCCCCGAGATCGGGCGCCATCGGCTCAGCGCGCGATACCGAGGATCGGCGCAAGGAATGCGCCAGTGTGGCTCTCGGGCACCTTCGCCACCTGCTCGGGCGTTCCTTCGGCGACGACAGTGCCGCCACCCGACCCGCCCTCGGGTCCGAGGTCGATCAACCAGTCGGCCGACTTGATGACATCGAGGTTGTGTTCGATCACGAGGATCGTATTGCCCGCGTCGACAAGACGCTGCAGCACGTGGAGCAAGCGCCGGACGTCCTCGAAGTGGAGGCCGGTGGTCGGCTCGTCGAGGATGTAGATCGTGCGCCCGGTCGACCGCTTGCCGAGTTCCGTCGAGAGCTTCACGCGCTGCGCTTCACCGCCCGACAACGTCGGCGCCGGTTGCCCGAGCCGTACGTAACCCAGCCCGACGTCGACGAGCGTCTGCAACTGGCGCGCGATCGGCGGCTGATTCGCGAAGAACTCCAGCGCCTCCTCGGCCGGCATGTCGAGCACCTCGGCGATGTTCTTTCCCTTCCACGTGATGTCGAGCGTGTCGCGGTTGTAGCGCGCGCCCTTGCACACTTCGCAGGGGACGTACACGTCGGGGAGAAAATGCATCTCGATCTTGATCGTGCCGTCGCCTTGACACGCCTCGCAGCGACCGCCCTTGACGTTGAAGGAGAAGCGACCCTGCTGGTAGCCGCGCACCTTGGCTTCCTGGGTGGATGAGAACAGGTTGCGGATCTTGTCGAACACGCCCGTGTAGGTGGCCGGGTTCGAACGGGGCGTACGCCCGATCGGCGACTGATCGATGTTGATGACCTTGTCGACGTGGTTGGTGCCTTCGATCTTCTTGTGCCGGCCGGGCACCTCCCGCGAGCGGTACACCTTCTGCATCAATGCCGGGTGCAGGATGTCGCCGACGAGCGTGCTCTTGCCCGACCCGCTCACGCCGGTGACCGCCACGAAACAGCCGAGTGGCAACTCGACGTCGATGTTCTTGAGGTTGTGCTCCCGCGCGCCGCGGATCGCGATCCACGCGTCGTTTGGCTCGCGCCGCATCTCGGGAATTGCGATGCTCTTCTTCCCGGCGAGGTACTGGCCGGTGATCGACTCCTTGTTCTTCAGGAGGTCCTTCACCGTGCCCGACACGAGGATCGCTCCGCCGTGCTCACCCGCACCGGGGCCGATGTCGACGACATGGTCGGCGACCCGGATCGTCTCCTCGTCGTGTTCGACGACGATCACCGTGTTTCCGAGATTGCGCAGCCGCATGAGCGTCTCGATCAGGCGCTTGTTGTCACGCTGGTGCAGCCCGATCGACGGCTCGTCGAGCACATACAGCACACCGACGAGGCCGCTTCCGATCTGCGACGCGAGGCGGATGCGCTGCGCCTCGCCGCCCGCGAGCGTGCCCGAATTGCGGTTGAGCGACAGGTAGTCGAGGCCGACGTCGAGCATGAACTGCAGTCGTTCGAGCACTTCCTTGAACACGCGCTCGGCGATCATGCGGTCGCGTTCCGACAGTTCGATCTGGCGGAAGTGCGCGGCGCAGTCGGTGATCGACATCTCGCCGACCTCGAAGACGTTCTTGCCGCCCACCGTGACCGCGAGCGACGACGGCTTCAGCCGCGCCCCACCGCAGGCGGGGCACGGCACGAGCCGCATGTAGCCCTCGATGACCTCGCGCACCCGATCGGACTCCGACTCCGTGTGCCGGCGCTCGACCCAGGGCACGACACCTTCGTACTTCGTGGTGTACGACCGCTGACGCCCGTAACGATTCTTGTACTTCACCGTGACGCTCTTGCCGCCCGCGCCGTAGAGCACGACCTTCTTCTGCGCGGCCTTGAGCTTCTTCCACGGCGTGTCGACCGAGAAGCCGTACTCGTCGCCGACGGCTTGAAGGACGCGCTTGAAGTACTCGCCCCGGAACCCTGACCACGGCGCGATCGCACCGTCGTCGATCGTGAGGTCTTCGTCGGCGATCAGCAGCTCGGGGTCGACCTGGAACCTGGTGCCGAGCCCGTCGCACGTGTCGCACGCGCCGTAGGGCGAGTTGAACGAGAAGTTCCGCGGCGCGAGCTCTTCGAACGACAGCCCGCAGTGCGTACATGCGAGATGCTCCGAGAAGGTCAGCACTTCTGCGTCTTCGACTCCGTTCACTTGCTGGGTCGGCTTCTTGCTCCGCTCCCCTTCGGTCGCTCCGCCGGCGCCTCCGGCCGGAACGATCTCGACCTCGGCCACACCTTCCGCGAGCTTCAGCGCGGTTTCGAGCGAGTCGGTGAGGCGGCGTTCGATGCCCGACCGCCGCACCAACCGGTCGACGACGACCTCGATCGTGTGCTGCTCATACCGCTCGAGCTGCAGCTTCGCCGGCAGATCGAGCAGCTCGCCGTCGACGCGAGCACGCGTGTAGCCCTGCCCCGCGAGTTCATCGACGAGGCGTTGGTACTCACCCTTCCGGCCCCGCACGACCGGCGCGAGCACCTGGAAGCGCGTGCCTTCGGGGAGCTGGAGGACGCGGTCGACGATCTGTTGCGGGGTTTGGCGGGTGATGCGCCGTCCGCAGTTGGGGCAGTGCGGCACGC
>JBEVDP010000604.1:0-4240 GCA_040513235.1 Acidimicrobiia bacterium
AGAGTCCGGGAGACGGGGGTTCGACTCCCCCCACCTCCACCATCCTGACCTGGTCTTTCGCGCGCTCGCGACACCAGTAGGACACGAGGTGGCACGCGAGCGGCGGTTAATTCCCAGCATCCACCGCACGCGCGCGCCGAAGTGGCGGGAATGGCGCCCACCACTCCGATTGCGCTGACCGTCGACCGCGTCACACAGCAGACCCTCGAGGCGCGCGGAGCAGATGACACACGGGGGCCTGTCCAAGTCACCTCGCCATCTCGACGTCGAAAGCAAGCGCGACAACCGCTTGCCTTGTACGAGCGCCACTGTTACTTCGCCGCGCCGAGCGGCCTGATCGGAGCGGGACCAGGCAAGGAGTCAACTCCGTAGACGGCCCCACTCCTTTGAGGATGGCTGCGACGTTGTGGTGTGGCATTGCGTAGGGATGCCGGCTGCGGACCCATACCAGCCGGGTCCTTCACCGGGGCCCGGAGGCGACCACGCGCCGACGCGATCCCCAGCGCGGCTCGCGGCGTGGCTCGTGCTCGGCCTCGTCTACGCCTTCCCACATTGGTGGGAGGTGGCGCTGTACACGGTGACCTCGTCGCGACCATCAACGACAGATGAGCCGCAATCGCCACCGTCGTCGCTCGCGAGGTCGCAGCCGCGCTCCTTCATCGCATCAGATATGAGCGACAAGCGACGTGCGGTATGCAGCGGCCGCTCGACTCCGGCCGCGCCGCGCGACGGCAGTTGATTCGGTTGGAATCGGCGCAGGAGACACCGCTTTCGCCGATCCGCCGACCGAAGCCGCTCCTACTCGAAGCACTTCATCGATCGGCGCGGCGATTGGCCCCCGGCCTTCACCCGATTGGGGGATTCCTGCCCAATGAGCGACTGTCCCAGCAACAGACGGGTACGGACGAGCGCCAACGAACATGCGTGCACGAGAGGACGACGAAAATGGCAAGTATCGATGTCGGACAAACCAACCAACGCCGCCGTGACGAGACGACCAAGCGGCCCGGCGAGGCCGCGGGAACGAGCAGACAACCAAAGTTGCTCACATCGACGGAGGCGCGGCGCTCCTTCATCACAAGCGAGTTCTGGCTCGCGTTGGTCATGGCGATCGCTCTTGTCGTGGTTGGATACGCCGACGACGACGGGCTTGCTGTCGATCAGGCCTGGGCGCTGTCGGCCGGCGTGATCTCGTTCTATTTGCTGAGCCGCGGTATTGCGAAGGCCGGCTCGCGCGAGCCGCAAGTTCGCGACCTCGACGACTTCAGCTAGACGGTCCCCTGGGGCGGCAGGGTGCGAGGGGTCGGCTTCGGTCGGCCCCTCGCTTCGCCCCGCGCGCCACGCAGAACGGCAGCTCCTCTTTCTCCGAGCTGCCGAAGAAGTCCCACGCGATCGAAAGGAAGCCATGGGGAAGGTACGACGAGGAGAAGGCGACGGCGCCCTCGGGAAGACCCCGGGCGCTGCGAACGGCGGCGAGACGCACCAGACCATCGCGGACGGTTATCCGCGCCTCACCACGCAGCAGGGCATCCCCGTTGCCGACGACCAGAACAGTTTGAGGATCGGCGCTCGAGGTCCGAGCGCGCTCGAGGACTTCCACTTCCGCGAGAAAATCTTCCACTTCGACCACGAGCGGATCCCGGAGCGCGTGGTACACGCGCGCGGGTTCGGCGCGCATGGGTACTTCGAGAACTCCGAGTCGCTTGCTGATATCACACGCGCCGACCTGTTCCAACGTGCAGGGGAGCAGACTCCTGCATTCGTGCGGTTCTCGACGGTCGCCGGCAACAAGGGTTCGTTCGACCTCGCGCGCGACGTGCGCGGCTTCGCCGTCAAGTTGTACACGCAGGAAGGCAACTGGGACCTCGTCGGCAACAACATCCCTGTGTTCTTCATCCAGGACGCGATCAAGTTCCCGGACCTCATTCACGCCGCAAAGCAGGAACCTGACCGGGGCTTCCCGCAGGCGCAGACCGCCCACGACAACTTCTGGGACTTCGTGTCGCTGATGCCCGAGTCGACGCACATGTTGATGTGGGCGATGTCGGACCGAGCCATCCCGCGGTCGTTCCGGTTCATGGAAGGCTTCGCCGTCCACACGTTCCGCTTCCTGAACGCCGAAGGCCGCTCGTCGTTCGTAAAGTTCCACTGGAAGCCAAAGCTCGGGTTGCAGTCGGTCGCGTGGAACGAAGCCGTCAAGATCAACGGTGCCGACCCGGACTTCCACCGGCGCGATCTCTGGGACGCGATCCAGTCCGGCAACTACCCCGAGTGGGAACTCGGGCTACAGCTCTTCGACGACGACTTCGCCGACCGCTTCGACTTCGACGTCCTCGACGCGACGAAGATCATCCCCGAGGAACTCGTGCCTGTGCGTCGCGTCGGGCGCCTCGTGCTCGACCGCGTCGTCGACAACTTCTTCGCCGAAACTGAGCAGGTCGCCTTCTGCACGCAGAACATCGTGCCCGGCGTCGACTTCACCAACGATCCGTTGCTGCAAGGACGGAACTTCTCGTACCTCGACACGCAGCTCAAGCGCCTCGGCAGCCCCAACTTCACGTTCCTGCCGATCAACGCGCCGAAGTGCCCGTTTGCGACCCTGCAACAGGACGGGCACATGACGATGGTGAATCCCACGTCGCGGGCGAACTACGAGCCCAACTCGTGGGACGCCGACATCGGTGGTCCCCGCGAGGATCCCGCAACCGGGTTCCCTTCGTATCTCGCGCCCGAGTCGGGCGAGAAGCAACGCATTCGCTCGGAGACGTTCGCCGATCACTACAGCCAGGCCCGGCAGTTCTACGTGAGCCAGACACCAGTCGAGCAGCAGCACATCATCGACGCGTTCGTGTTCGAGCTCAGCAAGGTGCAACGGCCGGACATCCGCATGCGCATGGTCGCGAACCTGATAAACGTCGACGGCGCGATGGCAACGTCGATCGCCGACGGGCTCGGCATCGACCAGGCCGTCACCGCCTCCAAGCCGGCGCGACCGCCGATCACAGACCTCGAACCGTCGCCCGCGCTCAGCATCATCGAGAACGGCCCGGACTCGATCGAGGGGCGAAAGGTCGGTGTGCTCGTGACGGACGACTCCGACGCTTCGGTCCTCACTGCGCTGACCGAAGCGGTCACCGCCAACGGCGCGGTGATCGAGCTCGTGGCCCCGCGCGTCGGGGGCGTCCGGCTGAGCGACGGAGCACGCGTGCCCGCGAACCAGAAGATCGAGGGTGGCCCGTCGGTGCTGTACGACGCCGTCGCTGTCCTGATCGCCGCCAGCCAAGTGCACGCACTCGCGGACAACGCCGCGGCCAAGGACTTCGTCTCGGACGCCTTCGCGCACTGCAAGTTCGTCGGCTACGTCGGTACCGCCGTGCCGCTCTTCGAAGCCGCCGGGGTCACGCCCGATGACGGGTTCATCGCGCTCGACGAGGCGAATGGGGTGCAGGACTTCGTCGCGCGAGCCGCCCAACTCCGGCTCTGGGATCGCGAAGCGCTCGTGCACCGTCAGCCGGCCGCCCGCGCGGGGTAGGGCCATACAGTGAAACGCCAGCGGTTCTTCATCCACATCCGATCGAGCCTCTGGTTCACTCCCGTCGTGTGCGTCTTGGCCGGGGCGGTCTTGTCGTTCGGGACGATCTGGATCGACAGAGCAACCGACTTCGACCTCGTGCCCGAGTCGTTGACCGGCGGACCCGACGCCGCCGTCGCGATCCTTTCGACGGTCGCGGCTTCGATGGTCTCCCTTGCTGCGCTCGTGCTCACCATCACGATGGTGGTTGTCCAACTCGCGATGGGGCAGTTCTCACCGCGCATCGTCCAGACGATCCTGCGTGACAAGCCGAGCCAGATCGCGATCGGCCTGTTCATCTCGACGTTCGTCTATGCGATGCTCGCCCTACGCGAGGTTCGGTTCGACGATGGTGGATCGGTGCCCGGGCTCGCCATCATCGGTACGTATTTCCTCGTGGTGGTCAGCGTGGTGGTGCTCGTGGTGTACGTCCACCACATCGGTCGTTCGCTCCGCGTGTCGGCGTTGATCGAGCTCGTCGGCACCGATACCCGAAAGCTGCTCGACCGGGTCTATCCCACCGCGGATGACCAGGCGCAGGCGGACGACGTCATTGCCGCACCCGCGTCGGGCGTCGTCGTTGCGGTCGCGCGCGACCATCTTGTGTCCGTCGCCCGTGACGCCGACTGCCGCCTCGAGCTGGTGCCCGCCATCGGCGCGTTCGTTCCG
>JBEVDP010000605.1:0-2634 GCA_040513235.1 Acidimicrobiia bacterium
CGGTTCAGCGATTGGCTTCGAGCCAGGGAGGGACCTCGCCCTCCCACACAATCGCTGACGATGTCTGTGACGCGACGCCGAGCAGCGTGCCGTCCTCCGCCCACACTCGCGCGGCGCCGTGGAGATACCCGCTCGTGGCGAACCATGGGTCCATGTCGAGCAGGATCCATTCGGTGTCGACGAGTCGGCCGAACCGCAGGCTGTTGTCGAGGCTCGGTCCGCCGCCCATCTTCCCGGCCGCGCGCGCAACGCTCGACGGGATCATGTCTGCCAGGAACGCGATCGTCGCACGCGTGTGCAGACCGGAGCGCATGCGCGCCCAGATGCCACTTCCTTCGGGGACGTGGCGCATCTCGGCGAGCTGCATCCAACTCGGCGGGCGATCGGCGCCGTGCGCGTGCCGCATGAACCCCCATGCCGTGCATTCGTCGGGCGGAGGCATCGCAGGCATCGCGGGGATCTGCGCCTCGATCGGGCCGCTGCGCGCCGCACCGGTAGCGCCGACCGCGGCGAGCACGGTGCGGTCGTCGACCGTCGCCGTCATCCGCAGTTGTGACGTGCGCTTTCCGCTCGCCAGGACTTCGACGTAGCAGTCGACGCGTGCGCCGAGGTCGGCGCTGCTCGCGTACTGCACGGTCGTCCAGAGTGCGTCGCGTCCGGTCTCGGCCTCCATCGTGGCAACGTTGACGGCGATACCGGTCCCACCGAAGAGCTTGCCGTCGTGTCTCGTGAGCGCCGTGTTCAGCTCGAATGACCAACGACCATTGCCGTGATGTTCGAGGCCAAGCCATGCAAGATCGGAGTCATCGGGCATCGGGGCCGCATGTTAGATGCCGCGCCGTTGCTGGGGCCCCCGCACGTCGCCTCGACCCGCCTACGATCCCGGGCGTGACATCGGCGCCATCGATCGCGGTACGCACGCTGCCAGGCGCCTTCGGCGCGGTGGCGGTGGAAGGAGTGCGACCCGCGGACGCAGCGGATGCGGCAACTGTCGCGATGCTGCGCGAGTTGCTCGCGCAGCAAGCGGTCGTGTGCCTCCGCCAACCGGCGCCGCTCGACGACGGCGAAGCCCGCGCCATCGCGTCGATGATCGGGCCGATCAAGGATCCCGTCGGCCGAACCCGCGACGGCGGCACCCTGCGCTACAGCGAAGACCGTCAGATCATCGACGCCGGGTTCGTGCTCACCGACGAGCTGCGCGCCGAGCTGGGCGAGCTCAGCTTCGGCGGGCTCGACTCGGATCGTCCCGGACTGTTCGAGACGTTCCATACCGACGACACCTATACCGAGTGTCCCGCTGCGGCCACCGTGCTGCATGCGCGTGACCTGCCGCCGAGCCCGGGTGGGCCGACGCATTTCCTCGACATGCGGGCCGCGTACGCGTCGTTGGAGCCGGAACTGCGGGCCCGCCTCATCGGATTGCGGGCCGCGTGCAGCTACAACAATCGTGGTGTGTTCGCGGGCCGGGCGGCCGCCGAGGGCCCGTTCGAGCAGCTCGTCGACGTGTCGCATCCGATCGTGCGCTCCCACCCGGTCACCCGGGGGCCGTCGCTGTACATCGACCTCGACCGCGCCACGCACGTCGAAGGGATGTCCGAGACGGAAGGGCGGGCGCTGTTGCAGTTGCTCCAAGACCACGCCGAGGCGCACGCCCCGCGTTACGCGCACTCGTGGCAGACGCACGACGTACTCGTCTGGGACAACGCGTCGGTACAACACAAGGCGGGCGGAGACTTCCCGGTTGGCGAGCCCCGCCGCTTCTGGCGCTTCATGATCGAGGGTCCCGTACCCGCCGCGTACACGGAGCCGTAAACGCCGCGATCGAGGCCAAGAACGCCGAACCCGGCGCGGCGACTCCCCCAAGGGTTCGCGAAGCGATTCCCAAGCGGGGTCTGTCACCGTCGTCTCATGACTAGGAACACCGAACACGTCGCCGTACTGCCATACCTCCGCGGAGTCCCGGCGACCACATGGCGCGCCGCGTTGCGCAAGCAGAACTTGACACGATCGAGGCGCGTCCCGCCCGACTGTGCGTGACGGCATCGGAGACGAAGTCCGCGCCGTGCGCTCGCGCGTGTAACCGAGCCAGCGTCAGCGGTCGTCCGGACCGCGAGCGCGGACGAGCCCGTCCCACGACCAGTGTGGGATTCGGAGCCCTTGCGGGACGTCTTCTGCCGAACGGTGGTAGCGGGCCATCGTGGTCGTCGTTGCCCACGTGAAGTAGTCGTGCAGCACTTGTCGGAGCCGCTTGTCAGTCGCGAGGCCGACGTCAGCGAGCGCCTGATCGAAGCAGGCGATCGCGCGTCGGTCCATTTCGTCGTGCGGCCCATTCCCGCTGTGCATCCGTACGACGGATGTCTCGTCACCGTACAGCTGCGAATAGGTCGTTGGACCACCGAGGGCTTCCGCCCAGTAGGCCGCGAGCCGTGCCGTGTGGTCGGGGTGATACCCGTGGCTGAACGCGTGACTCACGATCTCGTCCGCCATCACTCGGTCGTGCCACGCGGCGGCCAAGCGAAGGATCCCGTCGTCACCCCCGGCGGCGTCGTACACGGTTCGCATCGGCCAAGCATCGCATCTGCGCCTCGACGGGCGCCGCCTTCATGGTTCCCTCCTCACGGCCGACACGAGACC
>JBEVDP010000606.1:0-2913 GCA_040513235.1 Acidimicrobiia bacterium
TCGTGATAGCTGCCGTCGTGCATCCAGATCTGGAACACGCCTTTGATGTTCATCTTCTTCATGTCCTTCTTGGCGAGTCCGTACTTCGCCTCGAAGAGCTCTTCGAAGATCGCATCGTCGAAGGTCTTGGAGCACAGCAGCCCGATAGACAGCGACAGTCGCCGCGCGACCTTGCCCGCCTTGCGTTGCTTCATCGCCGGCGGGATCGACGACTGGCACGACATGCCGACGAGCGCGATCCGTTCGTCTTCCTTCTCGAGGTCGATGTATGCGAGTGGGTTGGCCGAGTACGTGTACCGGCTGCCTGCGGACGCGATCACATCCGCGCGATTGCGCGCGATGCCGGGGATCGCCTTCCACGTCGTGCCGTCGCCTTCGAGGTACGACACCAGCGCGGCGTCGATCATGTCGTTTTCGAGCGCGTAGACGAGCATGGCCGAGACGAGGCCGCCGTCTTGGCCGACATCGTGCAGCTCGGGATCCGCCGCACGCGCCAGGACGATGTCCTTGAACACGCCCGAGAGCTCGTCGGCTTCCCGGGCCCGGCCGAACAGGAACGTGTCGATCTCGGGCTCCCATGCACGAAAGCGTGGGCAAGCACGCGTGCACGACGTGCACGCCTTGTCGCCGTGCGAGCAATCCGCCGGGCCGCCGTAGTCCTCGATCTGCAACGGCTTGTACACGCCGCCTGTGTCGTCGTAGCCAAGCACGTCGTGCGGGCACGCGATGACGCAGCCCGCGCATCCCGTGCACAGTCCACTCGTGACCACCTCGTCGTAGAGGTGCTTCCACGAGTACGACCAGCGTTCCTTCTTCTCGGTCGCGACCTCTGCCTGAGCCATGGGCGCGGAGTCTAAGTTGGGTTAGGCCCGGAGGAGTCGCTCGACCGCCGCCACCGCCTCGTGGACCTTGGCGTCGCCCGCGGCCCCGTCGGCCTGCGCCGCCTCAACCACGCAGTGGCGGAGGTGCTCGTCGAGCAGGCCCAGCCCCACGCCCTGGAGTGCCTTCGAGACCGAGGCGATCTGGGTGAGGACGTCGATACAGTACTCGTCCTCGCTGATCATGCGCTGCAAGCCGCGGACCTGGCCCTCGATGCGCCGCAGGCGGACGAGGTAGTCGTCCCGGTTCATCGTGTAACCGCGCATCGTGTCCTCCGTGTCTTGCCTAGATAGGGTACGGGGGTATAGTAGCACGAGATGGAGCCCAGAACCCTCGCCAAGGTCGAAGTACCCGTTGAAGGCATGACGTGCGCGTCGTGCGCGGCCCGCATCCAGCGCGGCCTCGACGGCGTCGACGGTGTCGCCGAAGCGAACGTCAACTATGCGACTTCGCGCGCGACGGTCACCTACGACCCCGCGCAGGTTGCGCCGGCCGCGCTCGTCCGGACGATCGGCGACCTCGGGTACCGCGTGCCCGAGGTCGAGGCGGAGAACCCGGAAGCCGACGAAGCGCGCGCCGTGATGCGGCGGCTCGTGCCCGCCGCGATCCTCACACTCCCGTTGCTCCTCGTCTCGATGGTCGAGGCGTGGCAGTGGGAAGGGTGGGAGTGGTTCGCGCTCGCGCTCGCGACCCCAGTCGTCTGGTGGGCGGGCTGGACATTCCACCGCGTCGCGATCGCCGGTGCCCGGCACAGGCAAGTGGGGATGGACACGCTCATCTCGATCGGCACTGCAGCGGCGTGGACATGGTCGTTGGTCGCGCTGCTCCGCGACGACGGGTACATCTACTTCGAGGTCGCGGCGGTCATCACGACGCTGCTGCTCCTCGGCCGCTATCTCGAAGCGCGGGCTCGGGGTGCAAGCGCCCAGGCACTGCGCACCTTGCTCGCGCTCGGCGCCAAGACCGCGCGGCTCGAGAACGGTGACGAGATCCCAATCGCGAGCTTGGAGGTGGGCGACCGCTTCGTCGTCCGGCCGGGCGAGAAGATCGCCACCGACGGCGTGGTCGTCGAGGGCGAGAGCGCGCTCGACACGTCGATGCTCACCGGCGAACCGGTTCCCGTCGACGTGCGTACCGGTGACGAAGTGTTCGGTGCGACGTTGAACACGTCGGGCCGCCTCGTCGTGGAAGCACGCCGCGTCGGTGCCGACACGGCGCTCGCGCAGGTCGCGCGCCTCGTCGAAGCCGCGCAAGGTGCGAAGGCGCCGGTGCAGCATCTCGCCGACCGCATCTCCGGAATCTTCGTCCCCGCCGTGCTCGTGATCGCGGCCGTGACGCTCGGGGGGTGGTTGCTCGCCGGGGAGCCGGCAGCCGACGCGTTCACCGCGGCGGTCTCGGTGCTCATCATCGCTTGCCCGTGCGCACTCGGCCTGGCGACACCGACCGCCATCATGGTCGGCACCGGCCGCGGCGCCCAGCTGGGCATCGTGATCCGCGGCGGCGACGTGTTCGAACGCGCGCAACGCGTCGAAGCAATCGTGCTCGACAAGACGGGCACGATCACCGAAGGCCGGATGGAGCTCGTCGCTGTCATCACCACCGACGACACTGACGAGCCCGAAGCCCTGCAGCTCGTGGGTTCGGCCGAAGATGCGTCCGAACATCCGCTCGCACGCGCGATTGCCGACGGTGCCCGCGCCCGTGGCATAGCGCTGACCACACCGACGAACTTCGTCAACGAGGCAGGCGTCGGCGTGACCGCAACGGTCGACGGCCACGATGTCGCAGCCGGTCGCACGAGCGTCTTCGACGCGGTTACACCCGCGCTCATGACCGCGGCAGACGAGGCTTACGCGTCAGGCCGTACCGCGGTGTTCGGCGGGTGGAATGGCAAGGCGCGCGCGGTCTTCGTCATCTCGGATGCCGTCAAGCGCACTGCTCGCGCGGCCGTCGACGCGTTGCACGACTTGGGTCTCGAAGTCGTGATGGCGACCGGGGACGCGGCGAGTACCGCCCGACGCGTCGCCGGCGAGG
>JBEVDP010000607.1:0-5159 GCA_040513235.1 Acidimicrobiia bacterium
ATGCAGGGTCTCGGCCTCTTCGTCGCCTTCCTCGGGCTCTCCGAGGCGACGAACACCCGGAACCCGCTGCTCTTGCTCGCGGCGTTGCTCGGCGGGGGTCTCATCGGTGAGACCTTGCAGCTGGAGGAACGCCTGGCGTCCTTCGGCGGCTGGATCGAGCGCCGGGCCGGAGTGGACGCCGACGCCCCCACCGAGCACGACGCCAAGGGCCGGTCGACCTTCGTCGAGGGCTTCCTGGTCGCGTCGCTCGTGTTCTGCGTCGGGCCGCTCACGATCCTCGGTTCGATCCAGGACGGCCTGCAGGGCGACATCGACCTCCTGGCCACCAAGGCCGTACTCGACGGGTTCGCGGCCCTCGCCTTTGCATCGACGCTCGGTTGGGGCGTTGGCGCCAGCATCGTGACGATCGCGCTGTTCCAGGGCGGCCTCACCGCCGGTGCGGTCCTGATGGACGACGTACTCACCGACCGGATGGTCGACGAAATGACCGCCGTCGGCGGGCTCATGCTCCTCGGCATCGCCCTGCGGCTGCTGGACCTGGCCGAGATCCGAGTGGCCTCGTTCCTGCCCGGCTTGGTGCTTGCGCCCGTCTTCGTCGCGATCTTCGCCCGGTAGCGGGAGATGGATCGTATGCTTCGGCCGTTCGGTGCGGACCCCGGGGGGAAGCGCTTGAGGGTGATCGTGGCGCGCGTGCTGTTCGGTGCCCTCGCGGTGCTCGGCGTACTCGCGGCTCCGGCCGCCGCCCAGGAGACGACCACCACCGCCCCCGCGGGCGGCGAAGCGGCCACCCCGGTGATCCGGGGAACGTTCACGAGCGGGTCGACGCCGATCGAAGGCGTCACGATCACCGCGACCGCGGTCGACGTCGAAGCGGATCCCGACTTCGAAGGCGAAGCCACCTCCGACGCCGACGGCGCGTGGGCGATCGAAGCACCCGGACCCGGCGTCTACCGCCTCGCAATCGACACCGACACGATTCCCGAAGACTTCGCGCTCGAAGATCCCGACCGCTTCGAGCTGCCGCAGTTCCGCGTCTTCCCCGGTTCGACGTCGTCGAACGCGGTCTTCCGCTTTGCGAGCGAAGAAGGCGGCGGGATCGTCGCGCCCAGCCGGTGGGAACGGATGCTGAACCTGATCTTCAGCGGCATCCGCCTCGGGTTGATCATCGGGCTGTGCTCCGTCGGCTTGTCGCTCGTCTTCGGTACCACCGGCCTCGTGAACTTCGCGCAAGGCGAGTTGGTGACACTCGGCGCGCTGCTCGCGTGGTTCCTCAACACCTCCTCGGGCGGTCCGCAATGGACCCTTGTGCTCGCTGTCATCGTCGCGGTGATCCTGTCGGGCCTGTTCGGCGGCGCGCTCGACATGGTGTTGTGGCGACCAATGGTGCGGCAGCGCAGCGGCGCACTGGCGCGCATGCTCGTGTCGATCGGGCTCGCCTTGTTCCTGCGCTACCTGTTCCAGGTGCTCACCGACGGCTCGCCCAACACGTTCCGGCAGTACGCGACGCAGGGCCCGACCGACATCGGCCCGATCTCGTTTCCCGTCAGCACCTACATCACCATGGTGATCTGCGCGGTGGTGCTCATCGGAGTCGGTCTGGTGCTCGAGCAGACACGGCTCGGAACCGCGATCCGCGCCGTCGCCGACGAGAAGGACCTCGCCGAGGCATCCGGCATCGACGTCCGCCGCGTGATCACGATGATCTGGATCGGCAGCACCGCGCTGGCCGGTCTCGGCGGCATCATGCTCGGGATCAACGAGACCGTGCAGTTCAACATGGGCTTCCGATTGCTGCTGACGATGTTCGCAGCCGTGGTCCTGGGCGGCCTCGGCTCCGCCTACGGCGCGATGGTCGGCGGACTCGTCGTCGGGATCGCGTCCGAGGTGTCGACCTACTGGATCGACGCCGACTTCAAGTACGCGGTCGGGCTCGCCATCCTGATCGTCGTGCTCATGGTGCGCCCACAGGGCATCCTGGGCATCCGCGAGAGGGTCGGGTAGGGGACCGCTATGGACTGGAGCATCATCTTCGAGGACGGGTTGCGTACCGCCTTCGGCATCATCGCCGCGGTGTACGCGCTCACCGCCGTGGGCCTCAACCTTCAGTTCGGCTACACCGGCCTCATGAACTACGGGCAGGCGGGGTTCGTGCTCGTCGGCGCATACGGCATGGCGATCTTCATCTACGAAGTCCCCTCGCTCGAAGTCGGGGGGGTCGACCTTTCGTTGCCCGTGGGCTTCCTCATCGGCTGCTTGTGCGCGGTCGTGCTCGGGCTCATCCTCGGCATCCCGACGTTGCGGCTCCGGGGCGACTACCTCGCGATCGTGACGATCTCCGCGGCCGAGATCCTGCGCATCACCACCAACTCGCGCGCCGCGCAAGACGTCACCGGCGGGCCGCAGGGCAAGCGGTTCGCGAGTGGCTTCTTCGACGTGAACCCGTTCGACGGGCGGTTCAAGCTCTTCGGCGCAGTCGCGTTCTCCGCGAACACGCTTTGGGTCATGGTGTGGACGTGGGGGCTCGTCGCGATCTGCAGCGTCGCGATGTTCTTGCTCATGCGCAGCCCATGGGGGCGCGCACTCAAGGCGGTGCGCGAGGACGAAGACGCCGCGCGTGCACTCGGCAAGAACGTCTACGCCTACAAGATGCAGAGCCTCGTCATCGGCGGTGTGATCGGTGGGATGGCCGGAATGATGCTGGCGCTCTCGCGTCAGTTCGTGGAGCCCGATGCCTTCCAGTCGTCGATCACGTTCCTCGCGTACGCGGCGCTGATCCTCGGTGGCCTGGCGCGCATTTTCGGGCCCATCCTGGGCTCGATGCTGTTGTGGTTCGTCATCGCGGCGTCGGAGTCGTTCCTCAGTGAAGCCGTCGAGCACGGGTTCCTCGGCATCGACAACGTCATCACGTCCGACGACATCGGGCCGGTCCGGTTCATGCTCGTCGGCTTGTTGATCATGCTGCTCGTGATCTTCCGTCCGCAGGGCATCCTGGGCGACCGTCAGGAAGTGATGCTCGGCAATGACTGACGCCGCGCCGCCGCTTGGGATCGCGCCCGAACCGGGCGTGGCGAAGCCGGACCCGATCCTGGTCGCGCGCGGCATGACGCGGACATTCGGCGGTCTCCTCGCGGTCAACGTCGACCGCCTCGAGGTGCAGCGCAACACGATCACCGCCCTGATCGGGCCCAACGGCGCCGGCAAGACGACGCTGTTCAACCTGCTCACCGGCTTCGACAAACCCGACCGCGGTGCCTGGCGCCTCGATGACCACGAGCTCGCGGGCGTGCCGGCCTACAAGATCGCCCGGCTCGGGATGGTGCGCACGTTCCAGCTCACGAAGTCGCTGTCGCGCCTCACTGTGCTGGAGAACATGCTGCTCGGCGCGTCGAACCAGCGCGGCGAGCGGTTCCTCGCCGGCCTGTTCCACACGTGGCGCGCGGAGGAGCGCGAGAACACCAAACGCGCGCTGCACCTGCTCGAACGCTTCAACCTGCTCGCGAAGAAGGACGACTTCGCGGGCACGATGTCGGGCGGCCAGCGCAAGCTCTTGGAGATGGCGCGCGCGCTCATGGTCGACCCGGAACTCGTGATGCTCGACGAGCCGATGGCGGGCGTGAACCCCGCGCTGGTCGAGTCGCTCCTGGAGCATGTGAAGGGGTTGCGTGACGAAGGCCGCACCGTTGTGTTCGTCGAGCACGACATGGACGTCGTCATGTCGATCAGCGACTGGGTCGTCTGCATGGCCGAAGGCAACGTGATCGCCGAAGGTCCCCCGTCGTCGATCGTCACGAACGAGGCCGTCATCGACGCGTACCTCGGTACGCACCATGGGAAGACGACCCAGGAAGTGAGAGAAGAACAACCATGACGCTGCTCGAAGCACGCGACGTGGTCGCGGGCTATCTGCCCGGCATCGACATCCTGCACGGCTGCAACCTCAGCGTGAGCGAGGGCGAGCTGATCGGGATGATCGGGCCCAACGGCGCGGGTAAGTCGACGTTGCTCAAGACGATCTTCGGCCTCGTGCACGTGCGGTCGGGCACGGTGACGTTGCGGGACGAGTCGATCACGCGCCTCGCCGCCCACGAACTCGTGCAGCGCGGTGTGGGCTATGTGCCCCAGGTCCGCAACGTGTTCGGGACGCTCACCGTCGAAGACAACCTGCGCATGGGTGCGTACCTGCGCGCCCGCGAGTTCGCGGCGCGCCGCGACCACATCATGACGTTGCTTCCGCGCCTCGGAGAACGGCGGGGCCAGCGCGCCGGTTCGCTCTCAGGCGGCGAACGCCAAATGCTCGCGATGGCGCGCGCGTTGATGACCGAGCCGTCGGTGCTGCTCCTCGACGAACCGTCGGCTGGCCTCTCGCCGATGATGCAGGACGACGTGTTCGAACGCATCGCCGGGATCAACGCATCTGGTGTCTCGGTGCTCATGGTCGAGCAGAACGCGCGCCGCTGCCTCCAGATCGCGCACCGCGCCTACGTGCTCGACCAGGGCCGCAACGCCTACGAAGGCGCCGGCGCGGCGTTGTTGGCCGACCCCAAGGTCGTCGAGCTGTACCTCGGCACCCTCGCCCGCGTCGACTGACCCGCCGCAACTCGGGCGCGAAAACGGCCCCCGGACCGGAGTCCGGGGGCCGCCTCACTTCGTGTGACTAGGCCTCGATGCGGATTTGCTCCACACCTTCGACGTTCGTCGGTGCCCCGGCTGCGTCGTACGCCCAGACGTCGTACACGCCCACGGTGGGCTCACCGACGTCGGACAGGTCCACCGGACCCGACGCGCCGTCGTAGTCGATGTCCTCGCCCGCTTCGAGCAACGCGAGGCAGTCGGCGTAGGCCTGGCACACCGTGCCGCCCTGGCTCACGTCGAGCATCGCGTCGGCGATCGCCTGCGGGTCGTCCGTGCCCGCCGACTGGGCTGCGAGTGCGATCAACATCACGCAGTCGTAGTAGTACGCCGAGAAGATCGTGTCCTGCCCGGTCGCGGCGTAGGCCTCGATGAACGGGTGGGTCACGCCGGCCGGCGCCGCCGCGGGCGCGGTGCCCTTGATGCCCTTGACGACGGCCGGGTTCGACGCGTCGACTGCTTCGTAGAACGACGAACTCTGCATTCCGTCGGCGGTGTAGATCGGGATCGCGTCAGGACCGACGCCCTGG
>JBEVDP010000608.1:0-4635 GCA_040513235.1 Acidimicrobiia bacterium
CGCTGGGCCGCGGTCGACCTCAAACGGGGTCGCCTGCAGATCAACCGCGCGTTGAGCATCGTTGACGACGAACTCGTCTGGGACGCACCGAAGACCGCGCGGTCGCGTCGCGCCATCTCGATCGACGACGAAACGGTGGCCGTTCTCAAAGAGCACCGTAAGCGCCAGCTCGAGGAGCGCGTGAAGGCGGGTTCCGCGTGGGCAGAACGCGACCTCGTCTTCTGTGACGAGCTCGGTGGAGAGCTCCACCCGGATCGGTTCACGCGCGCCTTCACCCAGGCGACGACGCGCGCGGGGTTGAAGCGAATCCGCCTGCATGATCTCCGCCACACGTGGGCCACGCTCGCGTTGGAGGCTGGTGTGCATCCCAAGGTCGTGAGTGAGCGCCTCGGTCACGCCACGACCAGCATCACGCTCGACCTCTACAGCCACGTCCAGCCCGAGCTCGACGCGCAGGCCGCGAACGTCGTCGCCAACCTGTTCTCGGACCACACGCACACGTAGCCGTGAACAACCTCTGAGAGTCTGCGAAACTGGCGCGCGAGGACACATCATGCAGGTCGCCAACATCGACATCGACTCCGACCGCCTGGCCGAGATCTGCGATCGCTACGGGATCGCCGAGCTCTCGGTGTTCGGTTCGTTCGCGGCCGGGAACCCCAACTCCCAGAGCGATGTCGATCTGCTGTACGTCCTGCGTCCCGACGCGCGTCTGGGATGGGACATCGAACACCTCGCCGACGAACTCGCGGCGCTGTTCGGTCGTCCGGTGGATTTGGTGTCGAAGCGGTACCTGCACCATCTGCTCCGAGACGAGGTGCTGCGCAGCGCGCGCGTCCTATATGCAGCGTGATGCAGTGCTCCTGGCCGAGATGATCGACGCGGCGGAACGGATCGTTTCGATCGTCGCCGACACGTCTGTGCAAGATCTCGAACGCGACCGGACGCTGCGCGAGTCGCTCCTGTGGAACCTCGCCGTGCTCGGTGAGGCTTCGGGCCAGGTTTCGCCGGAGCTGAAAGCTGCGCATCCCGAGGTTGAGTGGACGAATCCAGTACGACTCAGGAACCGCATCGTGCACGGCTATTGGTCGATCGACCTCGACGTCCTGCACGCCACGGGTCGGGAAGACATGCCGGACTTCCTGCGAAAGCTGCGCAGCATCGCGGCCACTGAGCCGGGCGATTCCGGCACGGATCGAGGTGCGTCGGCATGAGCGACGATCCCACGACCCCGAACCGTGACTCCTCGCGGGATTGTCTACCAACGCGCGACGAGGTGCTCGCACGTGTGAAGCCCTTTCCCCCGTACGAGGAGATGGTGATCCCAGAGTTGACCGACGAGGAGGAGCACGCGTTCCTCGACGCCATCGAGGAGGCCTGACCGCAGGCCTGTCGACGCTCTTCACAGTTCCATCTCGACCGAGAGGCCGTCGTTCCAGTCCGGACCGCGCTGTCGGCGAAGCTGGTCGAGCGCGAGCGTCTGCGAACGGCTGGTCGCGAGCAGTTCCCTCAGCGTCTGCCGCGGGTCGCGTTGCCATGTGGGGCCGTGCGCAGAGTGCTCGACGTCGACTCCGTCGTTGACGACGTAGAGCTGGTTCCGAGCTCGGCCGCGCGAGAGCGCGACATACGCGGACTCGCGGTAGATCAGCTCGTCGGCGAGGACGAGGCAGCGATCCACCGTGAGCCCTTGGGCTTTGTGGATCGTCGTCGCGTAGCCGTGGTCGACGCCACCGGCGGCGATGTAGTCGTGCGGGACCGCGCGGCACGCCCCGTCATCAAACGCGACGATCAGTGACCGTGCGGCACGGCCGACGGAGACGACCGCACCGGTCTGACCGTTGCACACGTTGAGCCGAGCGTCGTTGCGCCGCAGCATGACGCGGTCGCCGGCTTGGAACTTGCGGCCCGATTCCTCGAGAACGGGACCGGCGAGCTGACCGGTGTGGCGAAGGTGACGGCGGGCGAGCGCGTTGAGCCGGTCCACGTCGGCGCGTCGGGTGGCGAGCATGAGGACGCGTTCGCCGGATCCGTACGCAGCCGCCCAGTCCTCGACGATCGCCCCGTAAGCGTCTTGGTGGTCGTGGGCCACGTAGAGCGCGTCGTGTGCCGAGTAGGCGTCGAGAGCGCGTGCTGTGTAACCGCTCCGCAGGGCGTGCAGTGCGTCGCGTTCCCACTGCTCACGCTGGCGTCGGTTCGTCTTGAGCTCCAGGACGGGGAGACGATCGGCGAGGCCCGCGAGGAGACCGCCGGCATCGATCTCGGGGAGTTGACGCGGGTCGCCGACGAGGACGACCTTCGCCCGGGCGCGTTCGGCATGTTCGAGAAGCGCGGAGAGCGTGCGGGTGCCGACCATCCCGGCTTCGTCGACCACGAGGATGGTGTCAGGGCCGAACCGCAGTCGGTCGTTCTCGAGCGCGAGGAGCCTCCTCGCGATCGTCGTCGACGGGATGCGCGCCGTTTCGTCGAGTTCCCGCGCGGCGCGGGCGGCGAGCGCGGCGCCGATCACTTGATAACCCGCGGCACGCCATACCTCGGCGGCACAGCCAAGCGTCGTCGTCTTGCCCGCACCGGCAGGAGCGATGACTACGTCGACTCCCCGGCCCGACGTGACGAGGTCGACAACGAGATCCGACTGTTCGTCGGCCAGGACAGGCTGCGCGTGAAGCACACGCATCGCGATGGTGGGATCTACGCGTGCGCAGCCTTCGTGGCTCCGTCCCAGGGCATGCTCGACGGTGCGGCGTTCGAGCGCGAGCAATTCGCGAGTTGTGTAGGTAGTGCCGGTAGGCGTGTGGAAGCGGCGGCCGCCGCGTCCTCGCATTGGAGTGATCCCGGCGTTGAGCGGCACGACCTCGCGGGAGGTGAGCGTGCGATTGGCGAGCTGCTCGATCTCGGCGACGGGCGCGCCGTGAGGGAGTCGGGCCGCCCAGGCCTGGAGGACGTCGCGGCGGTCGAAGCTGGTGCGTTGTGCAGTGAGCCCGGCAGGCCCGACGAGCTCGGTCGAGGTCTGTACTTCCGTCTGTACACGGGTCTGTGCAGTCCGATTGTTGCTGTGCAGCAGCCTGTGCAGTCGATCCGGGTCGAGTCCGAGGGCGCGGGTCTCCGCGCGCCAACGACTGTGCAGTAGCGAGTAGTCCTCGCTGCGGTCCTTCGGCCGACGAGTCTTGAGCGTGGCGGTCTGTGCAGCGCGAGCACCTGAGAGCGAGAGACGCGCCAGCTCGTCTTCGATCTCCCGGCGTCGTTTCGAGAACGCGCTGCACAGTTGCTCGGGCATGCCGGCGAGTTCCGCGATTCCGTTACGCACCGGCCGCCAGTCGAGGCCGAGCCGGGCGGTGAGTTCGTGCCGCAGTGCGGCCTCGTATAGGTAGCCGGCAGTCTTGGCGTGCACGAACAGCTGCCGGCCGTCGAGCGCCGCCCAACGGCCGTCCGGCCGGCGGGTGAAGTTTGCGACGAGAACGTGCGTGTGCAGATGGGGATCACCGGCGCGGCTGGTGCGATGCCGGAAGGCCGCCGCGAGGAACCCGCTGCCGTCGTCCAGGCGATGCCCGCCGGTGCCGAGCCGTACCCAACAGGCCGCGCGCTGCACATACTCAAGCGCCTGGGTAACAGCGGCGTCGTGGGCCGCGCGCACTGCAGGGGAGCGTTCGTGATCGCCGAGAGCGAACAGGATCGACACCGACTTCGGCGCGTTGAACGCCAGATCGAACGCGGCGACACGGTTCTTGGCCTCCGGGACGAGCCGTTCCCCGGTGTGCGGGTCGCGGCCGTCGAAGATCATGTGCAGGTCTGCACCGTCGACCTGGCCGTCGAGGCCCAGTTCCTCAGCCATCGCGCCGGCCCAGCGCCCGGGCGCTTCGCCGGAGCCGACGTAGTAGTCCTCACGCCCATCGGCCACCGCTTGCTCGTAGTAGCTGGCGTGGGCGACGGCGAGCTTCCAGATGCTCAACACGGCCGATTCCTCGACTGCACAGGTCTGTACAACCGCGTGCGCACGCCAGTGCAAGTGCGTACGCGTTGACAGAGCAGGACGAGGGACGACGCAAGCGCGGGTGCGGCGCGGGGCGACGAAGCGCGAGGGAGAAGGCGAACCGGTTGAGGGCGAGCGCCGTGCAGAGGATGCGTAGGGGAGTGCAAGGTCATGATGCGGTCGGTGGTTGCGCGAGCAGCGTGTCGATCGCGTGCTTGGGCACGACGATCCGTCTGCCCAGCCGTACCGACGCCAACTCGCCCCGTGCGACAAGCTCGTAGGCATGGGTGCGAGCGATCGCCAACGCCTGCGCGGCCTCCTCGACGGTCCACACCAGCGGTTCGATCACAGGCTCGGTCCGGGCAGTTCGCATAGGTCACCTCCAATGCGAGTCGTCTGTATCCGGTACTAAGCGCGCTGACCGGTCCCGCGCGCGACACCTAACCCACACAAGTCCGAACCCGAGCGCGAACGAGAACGATGGGGAAGGCGCGAGTAACCCCGCCGGGTCAGCTGGCGGCCGTCAGTTCGACGCCATGGCGAGCCGCCAGTCGGCTGCACACGACGGCGACCGGCTCACCCGTCCGATCGGCCGCCGCCCGCGCGTAGATGATCAGTGCATCGAGCGCCCACACGAAGAAGTCGTCGGTGCGCCACCAGGACACCTC
>JBEVDP010000609.1:0-5591 GCA_040513235.1 Acidimicrobiia bacterium
TTCGTCCGTACGCTCGAAGTCGTCGACGACGCTGCGTACGACGCTGCGTACACGTTCGTGTTCTCGCCCCGACCGGGCACCGAAGCCGCGGCGATGGTCGACGATTTCGTCGCCCCCGAGGTGGTGCAGGAACGCATGCAGCGCCTGGTCGAAGTTGTCGAGCGCCACGCACTCGACAAGCACACGGCGCGCGTCGGCGCCGTCGAAGAGGTGCTCGTGGACGGCCCGTCGAAGAAGGATGCCGCGGTGTGGTCGGGCCGCAGCCGCCACAACAAGCTGGTGCACTTCACCCCGCCCGCGCCGGGTGCGTTACGGCCCGGCGATGTCGTGTCGGTGGGTGTCACTGCGGCGGCGCCGCACTGGCTGCGCGGCGACTACGGCGAGCGTCTCCGGGCGGCGCGGCGCGGCCGCGTCCGCATTCCCATCGCGGTCACTCCTGCGTGACGCGTCATCTCGCACTCGTCGGCCCCACCGCCACGGGCAAGTCGGCGATCGCGTTGGAGATCGCGCGCGCCGCGGGCGACATCGAGATCGTCTCGCTCGACTCGATGCAGGTGTATCGAGAGATGAACATCGGTACCGCCAAGCCGACCGGCGAAGAACTGGCCGAGGTCCCGCACCATCTCGTCGACGTCGCCGACCCGTCGGAACCGTGGTCGGTCGCGCGTACCCAGGAGCTCGCGCGCGCCGCGATCGCGAGCATTGAAGCGCGAGGCAAGCGCGCGATTCTGGTCGGTGGCACCGGCCTCTACGTGCAAGCAGTCGTCGACGGGCTCACGCTGCCCGGCGAGCACCTGCCGACGCGTGTCGCGCTCCTCGCCGCAACGGACGACACCGCCGGCCTCGCGGCCGCGTACGCGCGCTTGCGTGCGCTCGATCCCGAGGCCGCAGCCCGGACCGAGCCCGGCAACCGGCGCCGGATCGTGCGCGCGCTCGAAGTGATCGAAACATCGGGCCGGCCGTTTTCGTCGTTCGGCCCCGGAATCCAGGCGTACGGTCCGCCGCTGCTCCCGGTCACGCTCGTGGGCTGCTGGGTTCCCCGCGCGGTGCTCGCCGAACGGATCGCGCAGCGGTTCGCGGCGATGGCCGCCGGCGGCCTGCTCGACGAGGTGCGCGCACTCGCGGCCCGACCGGCCGGCATCGCCCACACGGCCGAGCAGGCAATCGGCTACCGCGAGCTGCTTGCGTTCTTACGAGGTGAGCTCCCGAGCGCGGCCGCCGCCTTCGATCTCGCGGTTCGTCGCACCCGCCAGTTCGCGCGGCGCCAGCGGATGTGGTTCCGCCGTGATCCGCGCATCCGCTGGGTGGCGGCCGAGAAACTCGCCACGCGTACCCCCGCAGTCCTGGCAACCTGGGCGGGTTCGGTCCCCGCGCCGACGCCCTGACCCATTCCTTCGACCCAGCACCCCCCGTATGGCTGTTTCTCTCGCCAAGCTCCACGCAACCGGCAACGACTTCCTCGTGCTGCTCGCGCCCGACGACCGGTCCGCGCTCGATGCCGTCACCATCGCGGCGCTGTGCGACCGGCATCGCGGTATCGGTGCCGACGGCCTCATCACGATCGGCCCCGGCCGCGATGGCGCCGACTGCACCATGACGCTGGCGAATGCCGACGGCGGCCCCGCAGAGATGAGCGGCAACGGCATGCGTTGCTTGGCGTGGGTCGCAGCCCGGGCCGGCCTCGCGCGCGGCGACGAACTCCTCGTCGATACCGCCGCCGGCCGCCGCCTCGTTCACCTCGAACGCGAAAACGGGTCGGTCGTCGGCGCGTCCGTCGTGATGGGGCCGGCAACGTTCGAGCCCGCGCGCATTCCTGTCGACGCCGACTCGCCGTTCGATCTCGATGCGGTCGTCGACGGGGTGGCGTATCGGGGCGACGCAGCCGGGATGGGAAATCCCCACTTCGTCGTGTTCGTCGACGACCCGGAAACTGCGCCCGTCACGACGCACGGGCCGATTCTGGAGCACGACCGGCGCTTTCCGCGCCGCACGAACGTCGAGTTCGTGGCCCAGGCCGGGCCCGATCGCATGGCAATGCGGGTATGGGAGCGGGGAGTGGGGGAGACGCTGTCGTGCGGCACCGGCGCGTGCGCAACCGCGGCCGTGGCCAACCGCCGCGGCCTCGTGGGCGAGCACGTGCAAGTCGACGTGACCGGGGGGACACTGTTCGTCATGCTCGGCGACACGGTGGTGCTCGGTGGGCCCGTCGTGCACGTCTTCGACGTCGACCTGCCCCGCGAACAACTCCGACAGGCATTGGCCCGTGAGTAATCCGCGGGCGGGCGGGCGCCAGCGACGGCGGCTGACCGCGACCGAAGTCGACCTCGAGCGGCCGCGCCAGCGCGCCCTCCTCGTCGGCACCGGCTACGGGACGACGTCGGTCGAGGAGGCCGAGGCGAGCCTCGACGAACTCGCGCAACTCACCGACACCGCGGGGGCCGACGCGGTCGACCGCGTCCTCCAACGGCGCACCACACCCGACCCGGCGACCTACATCGGCAAGGGCAAGGCCGAGGAACTGCGCCGCCTCGGCGAAGCGCTCGACGTCGACGTCGTGATCTTCGACGACGAGCTCACGCCCGCGCAGCAACGCAACCTCGAGAAGATCTTCAACGTCGACGTCGTCGACCGGGCCGCGCTCATCCTCGACATCTTCGCCCAGCACGCGTCGAGCCAGGAAGGCATGGTGCAGGTCGAGCTCGCGCAGCTGCGCTACCTCTTGCCGCGATTGCGGGGCCGGGGCCAGCAGCTCAGCCAGCAGGCCGGAGGCATCGGCACTCGCCGGGGCCCGGGTGAGACGCAGCTCGAGATCGACCGGCGCAAGCTGCTCCGCCGGGTGCAGAAACTCGAGCGCGACCTCCTGCAACTCGCGGCGACGCGCGACACCCAACGCAAGGCCCGCCGCCGGCGCGAGCTGCTGCGAGTCGCGCTGGTCGGCTACACGAACGCGGGAAAGTCGACGCTGCTCAACCGGCTCACGAACGCGGGCGTCCTCGTCGAAGACCAGTTGTTCTCGACGCTCGACGCGACGACCCGACGCTTGCACCTGCCTGGCGGCGAGACAGTGCTCCTCTCCGACACGGTCGGATTCGTGCGCCGCCTGCCGCATCAGCTCGTGCAAGCGTTCCGCTCCACTCTCGAAGAGGTCTCGGACGCGGATCTGCTCATCCACCTCGTCGACGCGTCGGCGCCCGAACCCGACGCGCGTATCGCGGCAGTCGACACGGTGCTGCGTGAGATCGACGCGGGTGAGCTGCCCGTGCTGGTCGCGTTCACGAAGACCGATGAGGCCGATCCCGACGACGTGAAGCAACGCGTCGTCGGTCACCCCGGTTCAGTGGCGATCTCGGCAAGGACGGGCGCCGGCGTATCCGATCTCCTCGACGCGGTCGGCGATCGGTTGCGCAGTCTCCAGCGCGTCGGCGAATACGTCGTGCCCTACGACCGCGGCGACATCCTCGCCGCGCTGCACCGCGCCGGTGAGGTGCTCGTCGAAGTGCATGCCGACGAAGGAACGCGCGTGCGCGCACGGTTGCCCGAAGCATCGGCGGGCCGGTTCGCGGAGTTCGCGGTCTAGCCTGCGCCCATGTCGAGTCCTGCAGGATTCGTTCCGCCGCCGTACCCGTACGAACGCCTCGACGCGCTGAAGCGGCTCGCCGACAGCGTGCCGGGCGGTGTGGTCGACTGCTCGATCGGCACGCCGACGGATCCGGTTCCGGAGGTCGCGACCCGAGCCGCGGCCGCGGCGCTCGACGCGTCGATGGGCTACCCGGCGTCCGCTGGGAGCGCGGCCCTGCGGGATGCTGCAGCGCGATGGATCGCGACGCGCTTCGGCGTCACGATCGAGTCCGGCCACGTCGGCGCGTGCATCGGCACCAAAGAGTTCGTCGCGTCGCTGCCGCACCTCCTTCGGCTTCGCGACCCGCGGCGCGACACCGTTTTGTATCCCGCCGTCTCGTATCCCAGTTACGACATGGGTGCCGTACTCGGCGGCTGCCGCTCGGTGCCCGTGCCGCTCGATGCGGACTGGCATCTCGATCTCGACCGCGTCTCGGACGAGGACGCCGAACGCGCGCTCGTCCTCTGGGTGAACGAGCCCGGCAACCCGACCGGGTCCGTCGCCGACGCGGCGCGCTTCCGTGCGATCGGCGCGTGGGCCCGCGAGCGCGGCATCGTCGTCGCGAGCGACGAGTGCTACGTCGAGTTCGCACCCGAACCCGCGACAATTCTCGCGGCTGGTCTCGACGGCATGCTCGCCGTGCACAGCCTGTCGAAGCGGTCGAATCTTGCGGGGATGCGCGCCGGGTTCTACGCAGGCGATCCCGATCTCGTCGAGTACTTCGTCGAGACTCGCAAGCACGCGGGCTTCATGGTGCCGACTCCCGTGCAGGCCGCGGCCGTCGCCGCGCTCGGTGACGACGAGCACGTCGCGGTGCAGCGCACGCGTTACGAGGAGCGCCGCAAGCTCGTCACCGATGGCCTCGCGCGTCATGGCCTCGTCCACGACGGTGGTCCTTGCCCGTTCTATTGCTGGTTGCGCGCCGAGACCGGCGCCGACGACGGGTGGGAGATCGCGGCGCGGCTCGCGCACGCGGGCACGCTTGTCGCGCCCGGCGACCTGTACGGTGCCGCCGGCGCCGACCACGTGCGCCTCGCGCTCGTGCACCCGCTGGACCGGCTTCAACTCGCGCTCGACCGCCTCGACTGACCGACTCCCCGAAGAAAGGCCCCGACCGTGGACGATGCGACCGCCAAGCAGGTGACGGCACTCTGGGAGGCCGGCGACGGTTGGCGCGACGTGCTCGCACCGAACGACGCGTTCGACGTGGTGCGCTCGGTGATCGCAGAGCTCGACCAGGGTCAGATCCGCGTGGCCGAGGTCGTCGACGGCGACGTGCGGGTGAACGAAGCCGCGAAGCACGCGATCCTCATGTGGTTCCGTGTCAACGACATGGCCGTGATCGAGGCCGGCCCGTTCGAGTACGTCGACAAACTGCCGCTCAAGCATGGGTATTCAGAGGCGGGCGTCCGCGTCGTTCCGGGCGGCTCTGCGCGCTTCGGCTCGTACCTGGCGCCGACCGTCGTGATGATGCCGTGCTACGTCAACATCGGTGCGTACGTCGACGCGGGAACGATGATCGACACGTGGGCGACCGTCGCGTCGTGTGCGCAGATCGGCAAGGACGTGCACCTGTCGGGCGGCGTCGGCATCGGAGGCGTGCTCGAACCGCCGCAAGCGGTCCCGGTCGTGGTGGAAGACGACTGTTTCATCGGCTCGCGCTGCATGATCGTCGACGGCGCGCGTGTGCGGGCCGGCGCCAAGCTCGGCGCGGGTGTGATCCTCACCTCGAGCACGCCGGTGATCGAGGCGGAGACGGGGAAGGAGGTCGCGCGGGGCGTGATCCCCGAGCGGGCCGTCGTCGTGCAGGGCATCCGCAACAAGGAGTTCCCGGGCGGCAGCTTCGGTCTGCCGTGCGCGCTCATCCTGCGCTACCTCGAGGTCGGCGAACAGCACGACAAGCTCACCCTCAATGCGATGCTGCGCGAGCACGGCATCGTGTCGTGAGTCTGCTCGACCTCACGGAGCGGCT